>NZ_JBFRKQ010000033.1:0-120417 GCF_041469505.1 Vibrio sp. 10N.286.49.E11 | reverse complement strand
TATAGGGAATATACGAGCGCACGACTCATAATCGTTCGGTCCCCAGTTCAAATCTGGGAGGGGCCACCAAATTAGAAAAGCCAGAACAGTTCACGCTGCTCTGGCTTTTTGCTTTTCTGATTCAGTACCAATCACCCCCTGCACTTCCGAACCAAAAACGAATCGTCCCGCACACAATTCCAATTGCCTCTCTGTGACTAAACATACTTTTCTTTTATAAAAAAATCGGCAATATGAGAGTACATAAATCGCTCAATAGTTCAGGGAAGACTCATGAAAGACGAAACACTCTCGATTCACTTCGGTTACGACACTGATCCAACAACCAAATCGGTTGCCACTCCAATCTACCAAACCGTCGCGTACGAATTCGATGACGCACAACACGGCGCCGACCTCTTCAACCTTGCGGTGCCAGGCAATATCTACACTCGCATAATGAACCCAACCAATGATGTGTTAGAAAAACGCATGGCCGCCTTAGAAGGAGGTATCGCAGGCTTAGTGGTAAGTGCGGGCAGTGCTGCGATCAACTATGCGATTCAGACGTTGGCGCAAATCGGTGACAACATTGTTTCAACACCTCAGCTTTACGGTGGTACTTACACCCTATTTGCTCATATGCTGCCAAACCAAGGGATCGAAGTTCGTTTTGCTAAAGACGATAAACCAGAAAGCTTAGCGGCACTGATTGACGAAAAAACCAAGGCGGTTTACTGCGAAAGTATCGGTAACCCAGCAGGTAATATTATCGACTTAGAGCGTGTTGCTGAACTTGCTCACGCACAAGGTGTACCTGTGATTGTTGATAACACGGTGGCGACGCCTGTACTGTGTAAACCTATCGATTTTGGTGCTGACATCGTGGTGCACTCACTAACTAAATACGTGGGTGGTCACGGTACAACGTTAGGTGGCGTGATTGTCGACTCAGGTAAATTCCCATGGGCACAGCACAAGGACCGCTTCCCTGTGTTTAATCAGCCAGAGCCTTCTTATCATGGCGTGGTTTATACCGAGGCCTTTGGTGAGGCTGCGTTTATTGGTCGTGCTAGAACGGTTCCCCTACGTAATACAGGTGCAGCACTGTCACCAATGAATGCTTTCATGTTGATGCAAGGTTTGGAGACGTTGTCGCTACGCATGGAGCGACACACAGAGAATGCCTTGAAAGTAGCGGAATACCTCAAGCAACACGAGAAAGTCAGTTGGGTAAGTTACGCTGGCCTGCCTGATTCAGAATTCTATCCACTCGCTGAAAAGTACATGCAAGGTAAGCCATCGGCCATTTTATCTTTTGGCTTGAAAGATGGTTATGAAGCCGGTGTTCGTTTCTATGATGCGCTGCAAATCTTCAAGCGCTTGGTGAACATTGGTGATGCAAAATCTCTCGCTTGTCACCCTGCTTCTACAACACACCGTCAATTAAGCGAAGCGGAACAAAAGCAAGCAGGTGTGTCACCAGAGATGATTCGTCTCTCAGTAGGTATCGAGCACATTGACGATATCTTGGCTGACCTAGAGCAAGCACTTAATGCTTAACGCTTAACGCCGTTAAAGCTAGATCTAACGCTGATCGTTAGCTAACAGGCACAAAAAAGCCCATCACAGGATGGGCTTCTTATTATCTAATGTTCTTAGATAGGCTAACGATTACTCAACCGTTACCGCTTTCGCAAGGTTACGAGGTTGGTCAACATCGGTACCCTTGATTAGCGCCACGTGGTAAGACAACAGCTGCATCGGTACTGTGTAGTAGATAGGTGCTGTTACTTCACTTACGTGAGGCATCTTGATGATCTTCATGTTCTCATCGCTTTCAAAGCCTGCATCTTCATCTGCGAATACGTAAAGTAGACCGCCACGAGCACGTACTTCTTCAACGTTTGATTTCAGCTTCTCTAGCAAGTCGTTGCTTGGTGCAATAACGACGACTGGCATATCTGCATCGATAAGAGCCAAAGGACCGTGCTTAAGCTCACCAGCCGCGTATGCTTCTGCGTGGATGTAAGAGATCTCTTTCAGTTTCAGAGACGCTTCCATCGCGATTGGGTAGAACTCACCACGACCCAAGAATAGTGTGTGGTGCTTATCAGCAAAATCAGGTGCCAGTGCTTCAATTTCTTTATCGAACGCTAATGCTTTCTCGATATCAGCAGGCAGTTGGTGAAGTGCTTGAACGATTTCCGCTTCTTTTTCTTCATTGATACGACCTTGTAGACGACCAATTGACGTTACCATCATCAGCATCGCTGCTAGTTGAGTTGTGAAAGCTTTAGTAGAAGCAACACCGATCTCTGTTCCTGCGCGAGTCATGAAGGCAAAATCAGATTCACGAACCAGTGAAGAACCCGCAACGTTACAGATAGTCATTGCAGACATATAACCCTTCTCTTTTGCAAGACGAAGTGCAGCAAGCGTATCCGCCGTTTCACCAGATTGAGACAGAGTCACCAATAGGCTGTTCGGACGAACAACGAAATCACGGTAACGGAATTCAGAAGCAATCTCTACGTCACAGCTTACGCCAGCTAGAGATTCAAACCAGTAACGCGCTGCCATGCCTGAGTTGTAAGACGTACCACATGCGATGATCTGCACGTGTTCAACCTTGCTTAGGATCTCTTCAGCTTTAACGCCGATCGCGTTAGTGATAACCGAAGTGTCAGAGATACGGCCTTCCATTGTATTGATCAGCGCTGTTGGCTGCTCGAAGATCTCTTTCTGCATGAAGTGGCGGTATTGACCTTTGTCACCTGCGTCGTGTTCAGCGTTTGACTCAACGATTTCACGCTCAACACGCTCACCCGCTACATCAAATACCGTAACATCACGACGAGTTACCTCAGCAACATCACCTTCTTCTAGGTACATGAAGCGACGAGTTACGCTCAGTAGCGCCAGTTGATCAGAAGCAAGGAAGTTCTCGCCGACACCAAAACCGATAACGATCGGGCTACCAGAACGAGCTACAACGATACGGCTAGGATCTTTACGATCAACCGCAACCGTGCCGTACGCACCGTCTAATTGTTTTGCTGTTTTCTGTAGCGCTTCAACCAAAGAAGCTGAAGTGCGAAGTTCCCACTCAACTAAGTGAGCAATAACTTCTGTATCCGTTTGTGAAGTAAATACGTAACCACGCTCTTGCAGCATAGCGCGCAGTGCTTCGTGGTTTTCGATAATGCCATTGTGTACAACGGCAATATCACCAGACATGTGTGGGTGTGCGTTCGCTTCAGACGGCTCACCGTGTGTCGCCCAACGTGTATGAGCGATACCTGTACCACCAATCACTTGTTGCTCTTCTACTGCGTCAGCTAGCTCTTGTACTTTACCTAGGCGGCGTACACGAGTTAGGTTAGATTCAGTATCGACTACAGCGACACCAGCTGAATCGTAGCCACGGTATTCTAGACGACGAAGGCCTTCTACTAAAATTTCAGCTACATCACGCTGTGCTACTGCACCAACAATTCCACACATAGTTTCACTCCATCAATTTTGTTTTATTCCTATTGGCAGCAAGCAAAGGCCAAATCTTCATTAAGATCAATTATAGGAAGGTAAATGCATAATACTTAAATTTGTTTTTACGCTGGATCGGTCAGGATCACTCGAACATCATGTGATTCGATACTTGCTTTGGATTCTTCGCCTAAGTCTGTATCGGTAATTAAGATGTCAATGTGTTCCCATGCCAGCTCTAAGTTCGGGATCTTTCGTCCCACCTTTTCCGACTCAACCATCACGATCACTTCTCGTGACACTTCAGCCATTACTTTGCTCAGGCCAACCAGTTCGTTAAACGTGGTTGTGCCTCTATCGAGGTCGATACCATCAGCCCCAATAAATAGTTGGTCAAAATCGTAAGCACGAAGTACCGACTCTGCAACTTTGCCTTGGAAAGAGTCCGAATGGGTATCCCAAGTGCCGCCAGTCATTAATAACGTTGGCTCGCTTTCAAGCTCATTAAGCGCATTAGCAACGTGCAATGAGTTGGTCATAACAACCAAGCCACGCTTAGCATTAAGCTGCTGAATTAGAGCACCGGTCGTACTGCCACTATCGATCACGATGCGGTTATGGTCGCGAATTAAATCTGCAGCGGCTTTTGCCAATGAAATCTTTCGAGTCGAAACTTGTTGACCCAGTTCTTCGTTGACAACCTCTTTCGGTAACGAAATCGCACCACCATAACGGCGTAAAAGCTGACCGTTTTTCTCTAAAGACGCCAAGTCCTTTCTAATAGTGACTTCTGAGGTTTCGAACTTAGCGGATAATTCATCAACACTAACCTCCCCTTTTTCATTCACTAGGTTAGAAATTGCATGTCTTCTGAGCTGGGTGTTTCGTTTCGACATTTAAAAAAGGCCATTAAGTTTCGATATGAAACATATTATAGTTACAACGAAACTATTTAGTCCATTTATTTTGATCCAAAAAATTAATAAATAGCGATAAAACCTTGTCCTAAGACAATTGTTAAGCAGTGATATTGAACTCATTAGGTGGTAGAATCCGCACCCGAAAAGAAAAAAAATTACAAAACTGACTGTTATTTTTTTGCAACTTACCCCCTATATAGTGGGGTAAGTCACAGAAAACCGATATTGAATCAAAATCTTTTAGTCATAAAATGACTAAAATTGATGAAAGACTTACAACTCTGAAGGACATATTGGAAGTCCCGCGCTTTTACACAACAGGCACAAAATGTTGATGTAGCGGACCAATCTTCAGAACTTAAATAAATTTCAAATTGTAACAATACTTACCGGAGAGTACCTTCCATGAAAAAGACCAAAATCGTATGTACGATTGGCCCTAAAACTGAATCTGTAGAGAAGCTAACTGAACTAGTAGATGCTGGCATGAACGTTATGCGTCTTAACTTCTCTCACGGTGATTTCGCAGAGCACGGCACTCGTATCGCGAACTTCCGTAAAGTAATGGAAAACAAAGGTGAGCAACTTGCTATCCTTCTAGATACTAAAGGTCCAGAAATCCGTACTATCAAACTTGAAGATGGTAACGACGTAGATCTAGTAGCTGGTCAAGAGTTCACTTTCACAACTGACGCAACAGTTGTTGGTAACAAAGACGTAGTAGCAGTAACTTACCTAGGTTTCGCTAAAGACCTAACAGCAGGTAACACTATCCTTGTTGATGACGGCCTAATCGAAATGGAAGTTATCGCAACAACAGAAACTGAAGTTAAGTGTAAAGTTCTTAACAACGGTGCTCTAGGCGAAAACAAAGGTGTTAACCTTCCTGGCGTTTCTGTTCAACTTCCTGCTCTTTCTGAGAAAGACAAAGCTGACCTTAAGTTTGGTTGTGAGCAAGGCGTAGATTTCGTTGCTGCTTCTTTCATCCGTAAAGAAGAAGACGTTAAAGAAATCCGTGAGCTTCTAAACGCTAACGGCGGCGAGAACATCCACATCATTTCTAAGATTGAAAACCAAGAAGGTGTAGATAACTTCGATTCAATCCTTGAAGCTTCTGACGGCATCATGGTTGCTCGTGGTGACCTAGGTGTTGAAATCCCAGCTGAAGAAGTAATCTTCGCTCAGAAGATGATGATCGAGAAGTGTAACCGTGCACGTAAGATGGTTATCACTGCAACTCAAATGCTTGACTCTATGATCAGCAACCCACGTCCAACTCGTGCTGAAGCGGGTGACGTTGCGAACGCAATCATGGATGGTACTGATGCAGTAATGCTTTCTGGTGAAACTGCTAAAGGTAAGTACCCAGTTGAAGCTGTTACTATCATGGCTCAAATCGCGAACCGTACTGATTCAGCTCTTAAAGCTGAGCTAGGTTCTCGTCTAGACAGCCCACGTCTACGCATCACTGAAGCAGTATGTAAAGGCGCCGTAGACACAGCAGAGAAGCTAGCTGCTCCTCTAATCGTTGTTGCAACTGAAGGCGGTAAATCTGCACGTTCAGTACGTAAGTACTTCCCAACTGCAAACATCCTAGCTCTAACAACTAACGAAAAGACAGCTGCACAGCTAGTTCTTACTAAAGGTGTTAAGCCAGTTCTTGTTGACTCTATCGAGAACACAGACGCGTTCTACATCAACGGTAAAGAAATCGCTCTACAATCTGGCCTAGGTAACAAAGGCGACATCGTAGTTATGGTTTCTGGTGCTCTAGTAGCTTCTGGTACTACAAACACGGCATCTGTTCACGTTCTATAAGAATGAACCGATTCGCATAAAATATAAAAGAGGGCTTCGGCCCTCTTTTTTTATGAAACAAAATCTTGCCTAACTTTTCAGTACGCTGTATTATCAATCACAATAGAACTACGTACTGTTAACCTCCAACTGACTCTTTCTAAGAGACGGATTAGCAGACTAGAAATCATATATAGATGAGGTTTGTAATGTCTAGTCCTACGCTCACTGACAAAGTATCAAAGATGATTCGCCAAGATATTCTTAATGGTGAGTTAACCCCAGGCCAAAAGCTTGTTGTTGCTGATCTAAAAGCACGCTACAACGTTGGCGCATCCCCTATTCGCGAAGCCTTGGTACAGTTATCTTGGAGCAAATACGTAAAGCTAGAGCCACAAAAAGGCTGCTGGGTATCTCCTGTATCAAAGAAAGAACTGAATGACCTATACGAAAGCCTTCGTGTTGTATCATCGGTTCTGCTTAAAAAAGCGATTGCAGCAGGTGATGAGAGCTGGGAACTGGATGTACTAACGTCTTACCATAAACTATCGCGAGTACAGTACGTATCTGAAGAGTTTGACTGTGTAGAATGGGAAGAGCGCCACCAGCAATTCCATGTCGCACTGCTTGAAGGTGCAGATTCAGAGAACATGTTTAAGTTCTTTGATGACCTAATTAACCAAGTGAAACGTTACCGCTTCCTCGCTATGTCTGCAGAAAGCGCATCAGATGATCTGTTCAATATTGATGAACACGAAATGATCATGAAACTAGTACTCTCTAAGAATGTAGAACAAGCGACTGAACTGCTTGATCAACACCTGCTAGGTTCAATGAAACGAATTGAAGAAGTTATCGAAGCGGCATAACGCTAAAGTAGCTTCTAACCAAATAAAAACGGAGCCCAATGGCTCCGTTTTTTGTTTCCAGTATTACGACTGAACTACCACCCAAAAAACTCTTTGTGATGAGTATTGAGTAGCACAACCATAGGTAAAAAATACAAAGCACTCAATTGAAAGCCAAGAATGGCTAATGTGCCTATGGTTAACCTCACTAAAAAATCGACAAACATACCACGCCTCTTTTAACCAGACTGTATGATCCCCAAACTCTTGCTCCAGCTAACCTAATTCTACTGCTGCCTTTCAAACCATTGAAAAGGCTAGCTAATCAGTTGAATTAAGTTAACGGTGTCATCCTTTTACATCTGGTAAACACTCTATTTATTACACCGTTAAGCACGATGTAATCTGAAGCAAGGTAGTTTACTTATTGTTCATTTTAGCTCAAATTTCCACCAGCATTAGACTTTAGTCTAACTGTATAGATTTTGTGACATAGGTCGCTCAAAAGTGAGATTCCTATAAAAAGGGGGAGAGATAAAGTGAGTCGGGGCCAGCTTGAAGAGGTGAAGCAAAGAGAAGACAGGACTAGATAGAAGCGAACCTAAGCGACATCATCGTAGCTAGGACACATAGAGACCGTATTACGACCAGACGATTTAGATTCGTAAAGCGCAACATCGGCACACTTGTATGAGCGAGTACTGTTACTTGTTAAATCAGTAAAGCCAACACTCACCGTTACCTTAGTTCCGGCTGCCAGTTCAATCTCTATTCGCAAGCGATCCAATACGCGCTTTGCTTCTGGCAGAGACGTGTGTGGCATCAAGAGTGCAAACTCTTCTCCTCCGACACGTGCAACAAAGTCCGTCCCACGAAGGCTATCTTGCAGAAGTTTAGCAACACCAGCGATCACACGGTCACCTTCGTCGTGGCCAAGCTCATCATTGATTCGCTTGAAGTTATCGATGTCCACCAAGGCTAAGCAGGTGGTCGCTTCGATCGGGTAACGCTCAACTAAGCGAGAATAGTAGGCCAGCTGCTCTTCGAATTTTCGTCGGTTCCAGAGATTACTCAAAGAGTCACGTTCACTTAAAATCCTCAAACGTACCTCAAGCTCCTTCCTTACGGAAATATCAACCAACGAGGTGATGTAATAACTGACTTTGCCTGAATTGTTTTTGACCGCATGCACTCGCATGATCGCAGTAAAAGGAATACGCAGCTTGTTCTTACACTGAACCTCCCCTTCCCATACTTCTTCTTGCTCTAAATGACTCCAAATAGCCGAGCTTGAGAGCACTTGGTCGGTATTCTCAAGCAGCAACTGCAATGCATTTTGACCGATCACCTGTTTTTTGCAGTACCCAGTCATGTTCTCAAATTCGTTGTTGATCATCATTGTGCGGTGCTGCTTGTCAGAGATCATCACTGCCGACATACCATTCAATGCGGCTCGTGCCAATTTACTCTCTAGGCTTCGGCGTCGGCAGTGCGTCACCAGGTAAGCAAACGGGAAAGCGAATATCAGCACCGTAATCAGAACAATGATCTCTTCATGGGCCAAATCATCTAGATCACGCTCAGCCCGATCCATCAGTTGCTTTTGATTAAGTTGAATCAGTAAATGGACCTTTTGACTGTTCGCGAGCATAACCGTGTTAAAGGCAAACAAATTACCATCTTCAAAAACGTATCCCACCTGATCATTGGAGATCGTATCCCACGTCTTCGGCGCGATATTTTTCAGGTTATAGCCTTTTCTTTCAGGAATAGAGTCTCCGAACAACTTACCGCTGTTGTTACTCGCGATGAAGTAACCCGCGTCATTGAGAACTTCTGCTCTAAGATCGTTATCTGGTGAAAAGCTCAGACGCGACGATAAGCCCCATACATCAAGATTGATGACGAGGTAGCCTACTCTTTCGTCAGGGGTTTCTACTGGGGTAAAGACACGGATTACCGGCGAATAAGGGAAGGTGACTTCACCATGCTCAGTTTCAAGCTCAATACCCCAACCGCCAATCTGTTCGGCTTCTAGTTTTTGAGCGTCTTGGAAGTAGTTAGAATCCGACCTATCTTGCAGCTGTTGAGGAAACGTCACTCTACCGGTATCAGAGGAATAGTTAACACGCACCAATTCTTTGCCAGTGACATCTAACAGATGGATTTGTGTATACCACTTCTGGTTCACGAGAACAGATTGCCAGACCTCTTCAAGTAGATGTTTGGTTTGGTCTGAGGGAGAGGAAGCAAAGTTAACCAAGCTCTGGCTATGACTGAGTAGCTCCATGACCGAGACTAACTGAGTCTTGAGAAGATCATAATCTCGCTTGGCATACACTAACTGATGAACGGCTTGCTTAGCTGAGTAGTCAAAGCTCTGCTGTTTTACTTCTTTGTAGCGCTGCAAATAATACAGACATACTGCAGAAGACAATATGATAGAGATAATCAGCAATGTAATTATTGATTTTTTATTTCGCATTGCTAACTCAGATGAATGGAAGTGCAGCGCGGGATTATAGCACTCTAAAAAATTAACAAAATAAAAGCCGCTTAAAAAAGCGGCTTTAAATTTATTTTTTAAAGACTTATCGTCTAGGCTTTCAACGCACGTTCGCCTCGTGCGATGCCAACAACACCACTTCGAGCTACTTCAAGCACTTCCGTCACTTCAGACAGCGCCTGAATGAAGGCATCCAGTTTCTCGCTAGTACCCGCCATTTGAACCGTATATTGAGAAGCCGTAACATCAACGATCTGACCACGGAAGATATCCGCTGTGCGCTTCACTTCCGCACGAGCAAAGCCGCTCGCACGTACTTTTACCATCAACAGCTCACGTTCAATGTGTTCAAGTTCAGACACTTCTTGTACTTTAAGTACGTCGATTAGCTTATGCAGTTGTTTCTGAATCTGCTCAAGCTGCATTTCGCTCGAGTTAGTAGTGACGTTCAAACGAGACAGCGTCGGATCATCGGTTGGAGATACGTTCAAAGACTCGATGTTGTAGCCACGCTGAGAAAACAAGCCAACCACACGAGAAAGCGCACCAGGTTGGTTTTCCATTAGTAGTGAAATAATGTGTCTCATATTATGTTCTCTCCGTTTTGCTTAGCCACATGTTATCCATACCCTCGCCTTTGATCTGCATTGGGTATACGTGCTCGGTGTCATCCACACTAATATCGACAAATACCAAACGGTCTTTCATCGCCAGTGCTTTTTCCAAACCTGATTCCAATTCATCCGGAGATGAAATGCGCATACCAACGTGGCCATAAGCCTCAGCGATAGCAGCAAAATCAGGAACAGAGTCCATATATGAGTTAGAGTAACGGCCTTGATAAACAATGTCTTGCCACTGTTTTACCATGCCTAGGAAACGGTTGTTAAGGTTAATAATCTTAACCGGGATATTGTATTGCAGCGCAGTCGACAGCTCTTGGATATTCATTTGAATACTGCCGTCACCGGTTACCACAACCACCTCTTCATCTGGCTTAGCAAACTTAACGCCCATACCAGCAGGCAGGCCAAAGCCCATCGTGCCTAGACCACCAGAGTTAATCCAACGACGTGGCTTGTTAAACGGGTAGTATAAAGCAGCAAACATTTGGTGTTGACCTACATCAGAAGCAACATAAGCATCGCCATTGGTTACTTTATGCAATGTTTCAATAACTTGTTGAGGTTTAATGCGCTCAGACGATTTCTCGTAAGCTAGGCAGTCACGCTCTTGCCACTGCTTAATTTCACTCCACCAGCTTTCCATCGCTTGCGCATCGTTACTTCCACCTTGCTCAACGAGCAAGTTCACCATGCTCTCTAGAACCTTTTCAGCAGAACCTACAATCGGTAGATCCACTTTTACGTTCTTAGAGATCGAAGATGGGTCGATATCAATGTGCATGATCTTCGCATCAGGGCAGTACTTATCTAGGTTATTAGTCGTTCGATCATCGAAACGTACGCCAATACCAAAGATCAAATCCGCATTGTGCATCGCCATATTGGCTTCATATAAACCATGCATGCCTAACATACCCAAAGAGTTCTTATGGGTGCCAGGGAAAGCGCCAAGCCCCATTAGGGTGCTTACCACAGGTAAATTCAGTGCCTCTGCTAATTTTAACAGCGGCTTATCTGCCTCAGAAATAACCGCACCACCACCGACATAAAGTACCGGCTTCTTCGCTTCAAGAAGGGCTTTTAGCGCCTTTTTGATCTGACCTTTATGACCCGTAACCGTTGGGTTATACGAACGCATTTTGAGCGTTTCTGGGTATTCATAAGGAAGCTTGATTTGTGGGTTTAAGATATCTTTCGGCAGATCAATAACCACAGGACCGGGACGTCCTGTCGTTGAAATATAGAATGCTTTTTTAACGACTTCAGGGATATCTTCCGCTTTCTTAACTAAGAAGCTGTGTTTAACGATCGGGCGTGATACACCCACAATGTCACACTCTTGGAAGGCGTCGTTACCAATAAGGTTATTTGGTACGTTACCAGAAATAACAATCATTGGGATTGAGTCCATGTAGGCTGTTGCAATGCCAGTAACGGTATTGGTCGCACCTGGACCAGAACACACAAGTACTACGCCCGGTTTGCCGGTAGAACGAGTATAGCCATCTGCCATGTGGGTAGCGGCTTGTTCGTGTCGCACTAATACGTGTTTAATTTCAGCAGTTTTAGCATGCAACGCATCGTAGATATCAAGTACAGAACCACCTGGGTAACCAAAGATTTGTTCTACACCCTCTTCAATTAGAGACTGCACCACCATCTCAGCGCCGGATAACATTTCAGCGCCGGATGACATGGCTGTTTCAGGTTTTGTTGTCATATTGCTCTCCTCACCAGTTTCCAATCATATTTGGTGAACATGTTGGGCTGGTTTTTTCATAGTCTAGGGCTTATTCGTAGCCTAATTCGAAATACTTCCACTTTTTCGGCTATGGCTGTCTGTCGTGATAACAACAAACAGTAATAAGAAACAACTTTAACGCTTTATTATCATCTGGTCTAACACCTGTTATTCGGCAACTGTGCCAAAAAACCAACTATTAGCTCAAAGCATTAAATAAAACCCAACCCAGACCCCCACACTAGGCTTAAACACTAGTTAACGAACAAAAAAAAGCACTTAATATTTCAATAGATCACTATTTATCGATAAACAGCGAGTCTGCTGGTGTGCGCTTTCGCACATTGTGCTGTGTCATTAGATACAAAAAATCCCCCTAAAAATGCAATCACATTCGTAGGGGGATTTTTAAACAACTGAAAATTTATCTAAGCAGAAAACTACTTATCTTTCGGCTTTTCGTTGTACATTTCTTCGATTTCGTCTTGATACTTATCGTTGATAACTTTACGACGCAATTTTTGAGTTGGTGTCAGTTCACCATCATCCATAGAAAATGCTTTTGGTAGCAGTTTGAATTTCTTCACTTGCTCAAACTTAGCCAGTTCTTGCTGTAGGTCATTCACACGCTTTTCTAGCATCTCGACGATTTGGTGATGCTTAACAAGCTCAACGCGATCGTGATACTTGATATTAAGCTCTTTGGCGTACTCTTCTAGCGAGTCATAACAAGGAACAATCAGCGCAGAAACGAATTTGCGTGTATCAGCGATAACAGCAATCTGTTCGATAAAGTGATCTTTACCAATCGCACCTTCAACCACTTGCGGGGCAATATACTTACCACCAGAAGTTTTCATCAGCTCTTTGATACGATCAGTAATGAACAGGTTACCATTTTCATCAAAATGACCCGCATCACCGGTTTTCAAGAAACCGTGCTCATCGAATGTCTTAGCTGTCTCTTCTGGCATCTTGTAGTAGCCACGCATCACCATTGGACCGCGAACAAGAATCTCGTCCTTAGCACCAATTTTTACTTCTGCGCCCGGCATCGACATACCAATCGAATCAGGGTTAAAACAGCGATCATCCCAACAAGATACTGTTGCCGTGGTTTCTGTCATGCCGTAGCCAAGTTTTACGTTGATGCCGATAGCATGGAAGAAACGACCAATCGTCTCATCAAGCTTCGCGCCACCACATGGCATGAAGTTGATGTTACCGCCGAGTAGAGCGCGCAGTTTAGATAGCACAAGCTTATCAGCTAGCGCATGGCTCTTCTTCAGCATCAACGATGGAGTACGACCTTCTTGGTGACAAACTGAAAGCTTTGCTCCCATGTTCACCGCCCAAGTAAATAGCACTTTACGAATAAATGGTGCTTTAGATACCTTCTCGTGAATCGCAGAGAAAATCTTCTCGTAGAAACGTGGAACCGCACACATTACGGTTGGCTTCACGTCGCTCAGCGCGTCACGCACCTGCATGGTATCTTGCAAGTAACAGTTGGTTGCGCCTTTATAGAGAACGTAGAACGTCCACGCACGCTCAAATACGTGTGATAACGGTAAGAAACACAATGAGACATCGTCTTTGCTTAAACTTAGACGCTCATCGTGGCCTTCTAATTGATAGCCAATATTGGTGTAATCAAGCATTACGCCTTTCGGCTGGCCAGTAGTACCAGAGGTATAGATAAGAGTCAGTAAGTCGTCCATGCTTGCATCTGCAAGACGAGCATCAAGTTCAGCTTGCTGAGCTTCAACACCGCGCGCCATGAAATCAGCCCAAGATACCGCAAAGCTATGGCCTTGAAGATCGATATCATCAGACATCGCGACAACCACTTCTAGCTGTTCACACTCTTCGAATAGGCTCACCGCCGCGTCAAATTGAACTTGCTCACCAACGAATAAGATCTTCACATCCGCATTTTGGATGATGTAAGACGACTGTGCTGCTGTGTTGGTTGGATAAATCGGCACAGTCACAAGACGAGCTTGTAAAGATGCAAAATCTGCCACGGTCCATTGAGGCATATTATTTGAATAGATACCGATCTTATCTTGAACTCTCAGTCCCTGAGCCAATAGTGCTAATGAAAGCGTATCGATTTGTTGTCCAAACTGTTCCCAGCTAATGCCTTGCCATACATTGTCTACTTTGTGCTTCAAAGCTGTACGGTTGCCGCCTTGGGCAATTTGGTCACGAAGTCTTTTTACGATATGAAAATCTAAATTGGCCATCTCTTTACCTTTGGCTTACACCTGTAAGCTTTTTTGAGCGCACAAGTGTACCTCTGATCATGGAAAAGGCAACTGATGAAGCTCAAAGTTATAAGTAATAGTACGTATCACGCTAAGTTTTCTATCAACAAAAATAGCAGGTACAAAAAAGCCCCAAGCCAGACTCCCAGCTTAGGGCTTATAAATCATAGAGTTTAGTGCTTAGTTAAGCGCCACTACTTCGCCACAGATCATCATTAACTGATCTCGTAACCAAATGTGTCCTTTATCCTTTTCACTTGATTCGTGCCAGCTTAGGAAGCCAGAAATCGCCGCATTATCGAATGGGAAATCTAGAATCTGAAGCTGCTCTTTGTTTGCTGCATGTTCTACCATCCAACGAGGAGCAATTGTTACTAGTTCAGACTGGCCTACAACGTAAAGAACGTTGCTCAAGCTCGTACCTTCGTAGAAAGGCGTGCAATCTAGGTCACGGTAAGCTTGCTCAGAGAAGCTACGTTGACCGTGGATACGAGACAATTTCGCGTGCTTTTCGTTAAGCAGCTCTGCCGCTGTTACTTCACCGTTAATGCGTGGGTGAGAAGCAGAAGCGACAACAACCAACTCATCTTGGAAGATTTCAGTGCTTGAGAAACCTTGCTCATCAAAGCGAGCGTAATCGATCACGAAGTCGATTTCTTGGTAGCGCATACGCTCAGAAAGCTGACGATCGAACTCAGCGTCCATGTGCAGTTTAACGCTTGGTGCTTGCTCGTTAATTGTCGACATAATCTTAGGTGCAAAACGCATGTCACAAGGGCTGCAAATCGCAAGTTTGAACAGGCGAGAAGACGACTCTGGAGAGAACACAGAACTTGGTAGTTCGTTGCGTACTAACTGTAGCGCTTGGCGGATAGGACCAAACAACTGACGAGCACGTTGAGTCGGTTGAATACCACGACCTTGGCGCATGAATAGTTCGTCGTTAAACATCACTTTTAGACGAGCAACAGCGTTACTTACAGCAGGCTGAGACATACCCAGATTGTGAGCTGCACGTGTAATGTTTTGCTCTTGCATAACTGCATCAAATACAGTCAAAAGATTTAAGTCGACTCCACGAAGTGTGCTTTCCATTCTGTAGCTTGCAATAGCACTCATTGCGTCTTTCTTATCTAACATTCAAGTTGCCTCTTGTCGGTTCGACAGCGTTAAATTGGTAATGGTATGAGAATAGATAACCACTAATTCTTATATTTATCAGACCGATGTTTTTCGGATTGACATTACTATTAACCAATGCATCTCGAGCTACCAACAAGATTGATAAAGAATAATTTTATTTTACCTTAATGATTAAACAACATCTAAAAATCAATTATTTATAGAGTTATAAAAAAACATAAAATGCGTCACTTATGAGTTTAATTTCGACTTATTTAGCTGTTCTATCGTTTGGTTACATTTGTTACAATTTATTGAGCTCGTGAATTGTTCAACCGGTCAATTCAGAAATAGCACTTATGAGTTAGGTGAGCGATGCATAACTTGGAAAGTCGACCTTGTCCCAAAGTTGCTTTCTTAAATCATCTTGATTAGACCAATTCCCCGCTAATACCCACTCAACGAGTGCACTTGCCACGTCTGGATAGGTGACCACTTCAGCCTGTTTTTCACTGAGCCAAGTACGCAAGATAGCCGCATCTAAAAAGCTCATGGTTTGAGCTAATCCAAGAGCCTCTAGCGTCGCCACATTGCTCTGTTGTTCGAACTGCCCTTCGAGTGGTTTGAGAAGCAATTTCTTCCCCAAAGTGAGGGCTTCAGATGGCAATTCAAAGCCGCCATTTGCGACCACTCCAGAGCACTGATTGAGGTCGAATTGGAAGCCAGTATGACTGAGTGGTTTGAACTCAATATTTTCGACTCGGCTGTGCTCAATAACATCCGGGTGGTAACAGACAAAGTTGTGCGAAATGAACTTCATCAGCAGCTCTGAGATCGACTCAAGATCCTCAAATGGCAAATAGACCAACGTAAAGTCTTGTGCTGTTTTGGTTTGTTGCTCACCAACCAGCGTGTGAACGATAGGCGGCAAAATCGGCTGTTCAAAGTGATACCAGTGCAAGCCAATAGAGTGCTCGGTTGGGGCGAAATGTTGAATCACTGAATGTTCAATCCAGTTGCCCCCTTCTTTGGGTACATCATAACGAAACGCATTCTGGTGGCTTATCCCAATGCATGGCACACCTTGTCTCTTAGCCGCCCATGCAGTGACAGGCTCAAAATCATTAATCACTAAGTCATAAGGCGTAAGATCGATCTGGTTAATCTCACGGAGAAATCGCCAGATGTTGTTCTTCATGAATGTTTTGCCGTATTTAACCTGCCCCTGCTCGCTGTAAAAAGTTAAGCCGCTGCGGGTCTGATAGTTGCCAAACGCTTCCATCGAAAAGTATTTGCTCTCATCTCGCCCAGAGAACAGAAAATCGACATCAATATTTTGCTGACGAAAAGCGACGGCCATTGCTCTCGCTCGAGCGATGTGCCCATTTCCTGTGCCTTGTACGCCATATAAAATTTTCATGCATGTTCCTTTAAATTTACCACTTAAGCTCGGCAGTGGTTGCCAACAAAATAATTACAGGATGAAGCTGATAGCGAGGCTGGTACAAGCGATGCCCAAGGCTGCGCCAATCAGTACGTCCGTTAAAAAGTGCACACCGAGCAGGATTCGAGAGCCTGCAATCGCAGTTGCCCACACCAAGCTAAAGAGGTACAAGCTCGGATAGAAATGCCCGATTAAGGTCGCCATAACAAAAGCAGCAGCGGAATGCCCTGAAGGCAGACTGTATTTATCGGATGGCACAATATGAGAGTGAAGTAGTGAAGAGAATTCAGCTGGTCGACGGCGCTTGAGGGTATTTTTAGCAAACCAGTAAATAGGCAGTTCGATTGCGAAGGCGGTTAAGCCCACCAAAAGAAAGTCTCGACCGGTGTTGCTATCGACCAGCAGTGCAATCAAGGCAATCAAAACATAAAGGTGTCCATCTCCAGTATGAGACACCGCTTTACTGAGCGTTGCATGTTGCCCGCCATAGCGGTTGTTTAAACAGAAAACAGAAAATGCCACATCCCAGCGGACAATAGGTTCGATAGTACGCATACGATCTCCTTAACAATCCTTATTCAGTTAAGGCTCAAGTTATGCCCAACAAATGACAGTTAAGTGACGTTTTGAATGAACTAAAATGAAATTTCCCATGCTTGATAGACAGGTCAATGGATCAAGTCAGGATGGCGATAGATGCAACCGATAAAAATAAAGCGACCCAAGGCCGCTTTATTCTTCTATGTTTTTACTTCTTTATATAAGCAAGCAAACGCTACTTCTATCGTGTTAATGGTTATAGCGTTCGCTAATGATAATAGCGCTAAAGGCTATAGCACTAAAAGTTATAGCGCTAATGGCTCGTGCTTTTTCACCAAACCGAAATCCGCCAATATCGCGTAGGCCGCTGGGATCATAAACAATACTAATAAGGTCGAGGCAAATATGCCGAATACGATCGAAATAACCAGTGGCTGGATAACCTGAGCCTGTAAGCTGGTTTCCGTCAACAGCGGTAGCAAACCTGCCGCAGTCGTCATTGAGGTCAAGAATACCGCTCGGAAACGCTCGCGACTGGCTTTCACCACCGAGTCATGCACGCTATCTCCCTCATCGACATGGTGACGAATGTACTGCACCAACAAGATGGAATCATTAACCACAATCCCGGCAAGCGACACGAAGCCCATCATGCTTGGCATACTCAAAGAGTGCCCAAGTATCCAGTGCCCAACCACCACCCCAATAAAGGCGAGTGGAATGGCTAGCATTACGACCACAGGCTCTAAGTAGCTTCGGAATTGATAGCTAAGAATCGCAAACACGCCGAATAAGCCGAGCAAGAAGCCTTTGCCCATCGAGGCTCCAGTCTTAGCCGCATCTTTGGCTTCCCCTTCGAAATCAAAGCGTAATCCTGGGTACTTCTGAATAAGCTTAGCTGCTTCATCTTTTTGGAACTGAGCCAAAATTGCGGACGAACTCGCCTTCTTATTATCAATATCACCAAAGATACTGATGGTTCTTAAGCCATCGATGCGCTGGATTCGCACGTAGTTACGTTGGAAATCTAATGTCGCCAATGTTGCTAGCGGGATCTGACTGCCATCTGCGGTAATGATCGGGAAGTTAGCCAGCTGCTGTATGTCGCCCGCTTGTTCCTTATCAAGACGTACCTCAATCGAGATATTCTCAACACCGATTTGAATCTCATCCGCAGTTTGCCCAAAGAAAGCCGCTCGTAATTGGGACGCAATCATCTGCCCATTCACATTGTAGGTTTCAGCTCCAGGGCGAAGTTTAACTAAGATCTCTTCCTTACCCATGCGCATGTCATCAAGCACACCATGCACTCCGTCAAACTGATTGAGGTACTCCTGAATCTCCAGAGAAGCAGACTTCAATTCAGCCAGATCATCATGCTTGGCACGGATCTCGATGGCACGACCACCCGGCCCCATCGTGGGCTGCTTGAACACTAATGAAATAGGATCCGCTAAATCGCCAATATCTTCACGCCACGCATCAATGAAGTCATCGATAACCGTATTACGGCTCTCTGCTCCGCGTAAGTCTAAACGCACAGTGGCTAAATGTGGGCCTGATTCATTGGCGTCTGCGTTGGCATTGAATTGGCTGGTGATATGCTCAACCAATTTATTACCGTCCTCAACCTCTTCGCTCCATTGCTCATTCAAACGCTCAGCAGAAGCGACAATTTTGTCGACGACTCTCTCGGTTTGAGACAATGATGCGCCCGGCGGAAGAATGATACGCGCCTCGGCAATATCACCATCCAGCTCAGGGAAAGGTTGGAACTTAACAACGCCACCAGCAATCAAAGCTACCGAAAGCAACAACAGGGTCAGCACTCCGCCCATAAATGCGTAGCGGAATGTCACCACTTTCTCGACCATGTTCATCAAGGTGGTATTACGGAAGTTCTCAAACTTCTCAAGCAACACCACTTTAAAGCGCAACGCTGGCTTATCATTTTTTTCTTTATGTAATGAATGAGATAAGTGATTAGGTAGAATCAGGAAGGCTTCAATCAAGCTCAACGACAGCACCAAAATCAATACTTGAGGAACGGCCTTAAGCACCGCGCCCATCTCGCCATCAAGAAACAGTAAGCTACCGAAAATACACACCGTGGTTAAGAAAGAAGACAGTACTCCGGGAAGCACTTTCTTAACGCCGTTGTACACCGCATCATCGACGCTTTGTCCCCTATCTAAGTGGGAGGCTATCGATTCGGCGATCACGATGGCGTCATCCATCATAATACCGATTGCCATCAACAACCCGACCAGCGACATAATGTTGATCGACAAACCAAGGTTGGCCATTAAGAACAAGCCACCAAGGAAGGCAACTGGCAACCCTGCCGCCACCCAAAATGAATAACGTAAGCTGAAGAACAGCCACATGGTGGCGAACACCAGCACAATACCTTGCCAGCCATTGCTCACCATCATGGTTAGACGATCCCAAAGCACAGATGAGAGATCGTTGGTCATTTGTAGTGTCACGCCATCAGGAGCAATCGCGCTTTGATCTTCAACGAATCGTGTTACGTTCTCTTTGATTCTCAGCGCATCGTCTTCTTTGTTCTTACTGATCTTAAGCAGCGCTGAAGGCTTGCCATCAAATAGCACCTTTTGCTCATCAAGCTCAAAGCGGTCGGTTATTTTTGCAATGTCCCTCAAACGGATCACAGAGCCATTGGGCGCAGATCCAACCACGATACTTTCAAGCTCAACAGGTGTAATTCGTCTTTCATCAAAACGAATCAGAAAATTCTTGTCTGGTGTTTCAACGTTACCGCTTGGCAGTTTTACATTCTGACGGCCAATCTGGTCTGCGATATCACCGACACTCAAACCCAGCTGGCGAATCGCTTGAGTATCCAGTTCAACGCGGTATTGATGATCAGAGAAGCCGCTAACATCGACCAGTGAAACATCATAATCAAGCTTCATGATACGTTTGAGGTCTTCAGCGTAGGCCTTAAGCTCCGGCCACGACGTTTCTGCTGTGATGGCGATATCAACAACTGGTTCATTCCAATCCAGTTCTTGAACAACAGGCGATTCAATCTCAGTTGGGAAATCATTGATCGAGTTGATTTGAGTTTGCACATCCACCAGCATTCGACCGATATCCGCTTTCTCATTCAACTTCAGGATTAGACGTGCACTACCTTCTATGGCTTCACACTGAGTCTCTTCAATGTTAGCTAGGCCATCGACGGCATCTTCCATTCGTACACACAGGCTTTCTTCTACTTCTTGTGGGGATGCACCGGGATAAACGATGGCAGCCATAATATAAGGCGGATCATAAGCGGGGAAGGTTTCACGCTTGATGGTTGATAATGAGCTTATACCCATGATCAATAACCCAAGCATCAACAAGTTTGCCGCTGTTGGGTGCCTAGAAAAGAACTTGATCATGACGCACTCTCCTGAGTATCTGATTCAAGCTCAGCCTCTTCAGAGTTGGACTCTCTCAGTAACATGCCTTCTATTGCTGGCAGGACATCATTGAGAACCAGTTTATCTCCAGTTTGTAGCTCTCCACTCACAACCACTTGATTGTCTCTGCGATAAAGCACTTCAACATTGACCACTTGCAAACGCTGGTTGTCATCCATCAGGTAAACCTTATCACCATGCAGTGCTCGCTCTGGAACCACCCAACTTAGATTGGCGACACCCTCAATCTCAGCTTTGACAAACATACCGTTAACCAAAGGCGTCGCGCTGTCTGGTTGCAATTGTGAGTAATCTTGAGCGATCTCGAGAATAATCCCCGCCGTCGCTTGGTTTTCATCAACTGTTTCGCTGATTCTTGCCACCTTCGCTGGCCAACTGAGGTTCAGGTTGCCGCTGTTAAGTTGAATGCTTGCTTTGATTGGCGCTTCATAAGGATTAGGGATTCCTGCAGCATCGCGAGGAAATTGGTTAAAGCTGGAGGCTAAAGTTTGCATATCGTGAATAGAAAGTTGCGCCTCTACTTCCATGACATCAATCCCGTGAGCAATAAACATCTCTTGCTGAAGGTTAACCACTTGATTTTGCTCGATATAAACTTGAGCAACTCGCATCGCTCTTGGTAAAGTGACGGTAGTCTTATCGAGAGAGCGTTGCGCCTCTTTGACTTTAGATACATTGACCTTAATCACCGCTTGCGCAACACGTTTTTCGTCTGGCATTAATGCGATTTGGTTCGCGATATCTAATACCAACTTCTGTTGAGATAGCGCACTTTGTTTTTGTAGATCGACATCCGATTGAGAGGTGAGCCCTTTCTTACGCAGATCCTGTTTACGTTGTAACTCTTTATTACTGATCACTAAGCGATTCTTTTCGATCTTAAGAGTCTGATTAAGGTTGTCTTCTTCTTGATTCAATTTCGCTAATGAGGTTTGGCTTGATTTTAGATCCGCCTCTGCTTGTATCAGTTTCAATTCGTAATCCAATGGATCAACCTTGAGCACGACCGTTCCTGCAGGGATCACCTGGCCTTTTTCAAGATCTGGATGTCGATACACGATCTGTCCTGTCACCTCTGCAATCGCTTTCCATTCAACTTTAGGCACCACTTTGCCAAAGCCGACCGCTAAAGGCGCTATCAGTTGTTGTTCTAGGCTCACAGTATCAACTAAGCGAGCCCTATCACCCGCAGGTTTGGTTGGAAGATCCGGCTTCAAGTTAATCGCGGCGACAAGGCCAATCACACCAACCGCAAGTGCTGGAAAGAAGAGTAGTTTTCTATTTATTTTCATTATCTTTGGTCCTGCACGGAAGAAGGGCTCGGTGCGTTAATAAAGCCTTCAGTCATCAATTGAATGTTGTGTTCGATTAAACGATTAAGAAATTCTTCATTAATCTCAATCCCATGAATTGCCAATAAAGGCGGCGGAGCGATGAAAGGAAACACCATCAAGCTTACATACGAAACACGGCACAATTTTGGATCCATGTTCTGTTTTAAGATGCCTTGTTCAACCAGCTTTTCAAAAATGACATCTTGGGCTGGCTTTGCAACATCGAGGAAAACCTTTTCGAGCAACTCTCTTTGCACTTCAGAGGGAGGCATATTCATCACTTGGGCTATCAAGCGAGGAAACTTCGGCACCTTGACCATCTCTTTGTAGTAAGTCCTCATTAAATCAAGAAAGTTCTCATGACTGCTTTCTTCAACCAACCTCTGCATCTGCAATTGCATCGGTCGTAGCGTTTCACGCAGCATCGCTTCAAACAGCCCGGCCTTACTACCAAAGTAATAGCGGATCATCGCTATATTCACACCCGCACGCTCAGCAATCAGGCGCGTCGAGACCTTGTCGTATGCTTGAACGACAAACAGATCACGAGCATGCTCAATTAATAACTGTCGAACATCTAAGTTTTTTTGAGGTCGCCCCGCTTTACGCGCTGCCATCACTGAGACCTATCCCTATAATTAATCACACGATTAATTATAGGGATAAATCGACATGGTTGTAGAAGATTAATTACTCACTATTTAATCAAATGATTAATTAATTTAGCCACCCTTTTAATTTTATTGGTGAATCGTTCCATCAAAAAGATTTACTACAAAGTTTTAACCTACACATCAGCCAAACGATAAACTAACCGCCCAGTACAAAACACTCAATCAGCTGATAACACCAGCAAACAACACGCAAGCAGCACAAACCAAAAAAAAACACCGCCAAAGCACGCTGATATTGGATTTTCTTGTTTGACGCTCAGAATAAATTGCGGTAAATATGGTGTTAACAGTTTATTTACGGATATTTGTGTAATGATTTTTTCTTCTTCTCGACTGCTGAAACTTCTCCTTATCGTGAACCAATCGCGCGGGTAAGTTGTGGGTCAAGAACTACACAAATATTAAAACCCGCGCTGAGCGGGTTTTTTTGTAACTGGCACTTTTAAAAGAACATCATTCTTAATAATAATTTGGATAGCAATCGATTCATTATCGATATAAGGAAGCCCCCATGAACGATCAAGTGATAATTTTTGACACGACCTTACGTGATGGCGAGCAAGCGTTGGCTGCAAGCTTAACGGTAAAAGAGAAATTACAGATCGCTTATGCACTTGAACGACTGGGTGTAGATGTTATTGAAGCGGGCTTTCCGGTGTCATCACCAGGCGACTTTGAGTCAGTACAAACCATCGCAAAAAATATTAAAGACAGCCGAATCTGTGCACTTTCTCGTGCTGTAGCGAAGGATATCGATGCCGCTGCAGAAGCGTTAAAAGTCGCTGAGCAATTCCGTATTCACACCTTCATTTCTACATCAACGGTTCACGTGCAAGATAAATTACGCCGTAGCTACGACGATGTTGTCGATATGGCAGTAAAAGCGGTAAAGCATGCGCGCAACTACACAGACGATGTTGAGTTCTCTTGTGAAGATGCAGGTCGTACGCCTATCGATAACCTATGTCGTATGGTTGAAGCGGCAATCAACGCGGGCGCGAAAACCATCAACATTCCAGACACAGTGGGCTACACAGTACCTAACGAGTTTGGTGGCATTATCAAAACGCTATTTGATCGCGTTCCAAACATCGACCAAGCAATCATCTCTGTTCACTGTCACGATGACTTGGGTATGTCGGTTGCTAACTCAATTGCTGCGGTACAAGCCGGTGCTCGTCAAGTTGAAGGTACTATTAACGGTATCGGTGAGCGTGCGGGCAACTGTTCTTTAGAAGAGATCGCAATGATCATCAAAACTCGCCAAGAGTTACTAGGTGTTCATACTGGTTTGGATCATCAAGAGATTCACCGTACCAGTAAGTTGGTTAGCCAGCTTTGCCACATGCCAATTCAAGACAACAAAGCAATCGTCGGTGCTAACGCATTCAGCCACTCTTCAGGTATCCACCAAGACGGCATGCTAAAGAACAAGAACACTTACGAGATCATGACTCCTGAGTCTATTGGCTTGAAAAACAAGGCATTGAACCTAACAAGTCGCAGTGGTCGTGCAGCCGTTAAGAGCCACATGGACGCAATGGGCTACAAAGACAATGAGTACAACCTAGATTCATTGTACGAAGACTTTTTGAAACTGGCTGACCGTAAAGGCCAAGTATTCGATTACGACCTAGAAGCACTAATGCACTTCGCAAATCTACGTGACGAAGATGACTTCTATAAACTTAACTACCTAAGCGTACAATCTGGTAGTGTTATGTCAACCACCAGCATCAAGCTGCAATGTGGTGATGAAGAGAAATGCGAAGCGGCTGTCGGTAACGGCCCGGTTGATGCTTTATACCAATGTATCTACCGCTTAACGGGTTACGAAATTGCATTGGATAAATTCGACCTTACCGCGAAAGGTGAAGGCGAAGATGGCTTAGGCCAAGCTGATATTATTGCGAACTACAAAGGCCGCAAGTACCACGGTACAGGCGTTTCAACGGATATCGTTGAGGCCTCTGGTCAGGCGCTACTGCACGTTATTAATAGCATTCAACGCGCAGACACCATTGCTGAAATGAAACAGCAAAGAATCGCAACAGTTTAAACACCCAATAACAGAGCCCTAGAGCCGATGTTATTGGCTTTAGGGACAAAATTTAAAACGAGCGAAAGAGCTCAGTAACAAGAATTAAAGGATTAACATGACTGATAAATCATACAAGATTGCCGTACTACCTGGTGATGGCATTGGCCCAGAAGTAATGCAGCAAGCACACAAAGTGCTAGACGCGATTGAAAAGAAGCATGCGATTAGCTTTTCTCGTGAAGAGTATGATGTTGGTGGTATCGCAATTGATAACCACGGCTGTCCACTTCCAGAAGCGACAGTAACAGGCTGTGAAGAATCTGACGCAGTACTATTTGGCTCGGTTGGCGGCCCTAAATGGGAACACCTTCCACCGAACGACCAACCAGAGCGTGGTGCCCTACTTCCTCTACGTAAACACTTCCAACTGTTCTGTAACCTACGTCCAGCTCAAATCCATAAAGGTCTAGAGTCTTTCTCTCCTTTACGTGCTGACATCTCAGGTAACGGTTTCGACATCGTGGTAGTCCGTGAGCTAACAGGCGGTATCTACTTCGGCCAACCTAAAGGCCGTGAAGGCGAAGGCGCAACTGAAAAAGCTTTTGATACCGAGGTTTACCACCGCTACGAAATCGAACGTATTGCAAAGATTGCGTTTGAATCTGCACGCCTACGTAACAAAAATGTTTACTCAATCGATAAAGCGAACGTTCTACAGAGCTCTATCCTATGGCGTGAAGTCGTTGAAGAGATCGCAAAAGATTACCCAGATGTAACGCTAAACCACATGTACATCGACAACGCGACCATGCAGCTAATCAAAGACCCATCTCAGTTTGACGTAATGCTATGTTCAAACATCTTTGGTGACATCATCTCTGATGAGTGCGCAATGATCACTGGCTCTATGGGTATGCTTCCTTCTGCAAGTTTAAATGAAAGCAACTTCGGCCTATACGAACCAGCAGGTGGCAGCGCACCAGATATCGCAGGTAAGAACATCGCAAACCCAGTCGCGCAAATCCTTTCTGCAGCCCTAATGCTTCGTTACAGCCTAGGCGAAGAAGCGGCAGCACAAGACATCGAAGCAGCGGTTTCTAAAGCACTTTCTGCAGGCGAGCTAACGGCAGACCTTGCTGGCAAAAACCAAGCGCTGACTACCTCTGAAATGGGTGACAAGATCGCTGAGTACATCTTAGCTTCATAAGCTAAAGGCTCCGATTAGAAGCAAGTACATAAGAATAATATCAAGCCAAGTCAGCGTAAACCGCATGACTTGGCTAGAAACAAACACTGGGACTGATGCTCCCAAGGAAGAAAAGCTATGTCGACAAACCAGCACGCAAAAACCTTATACGAAAAAGTTTATGACGCTCACGTTGCAGTTGCAGCGAAGGGCGAAACGCCAATTCTTTATATCGATCGCCACTTAGTCCACGAAGTAACGTCGCCACAAGCCTTTGATGGCCTGCGTGAAAAAGGTCGTAAAGTTCGCCAAGTAGGCAAAACCTTCGCGACCATGGATCACAACGTATCGACACAAACCAAAGACATCAACGCTTCTGGTGAGATGGCTCGTATCCAAATGGAAACGCTATCGAAGAACTGTGAAGAGTTTGGTGTCACGCTTTACGACCTAAACCACAAATACCAAGGTATTGTGCACGTAATGGGGCCTGAGCTAGGTATTACTCTGCCGGGTATGACCATCGTATGTGGTGACTCACACACGGCGACACACGGTGCATTTGGTTCATTAGCATTCGGTATCGGTACTTCAGAAGTAGAGCATGTTCTAGCGACTCAAACGCTAAAACAAGCGCGCGCTAAAACCATGAAGATCGAAGTAAAAGGCAAAGTCGCAGAAGGTATTACAGCCAAAGATATCGTGCTCGCGATCATCGGCAAGACAACAGCTGCAGGCGGAACAGGCTATGTAGTTGAATTCTGTGGCGAGGCAATTACAGACCTTACAATGGAAGGTCGTATGACAGTATGTAACATGGCAATCGAGCTAGGCGCGAAAGCGGGTCTAATCGCTCCAGATGCAACCACATACGAGTACATAAAAGGTCGTAAGTTCTCTCCAGAGGGCGAAGACTTAGAAGCGGCAATCGAATACTGGAACACATTGAAAACCGATGCTGACGCAGAATTCGATGCAGTTGTCACGCTAGAAGCAGCTGAAATCAAACCACAAGTCACTTGGGGTACTAACCCAGGTCAGGTTATTTCAGTAGACACACCAATCCCAGCACCAGAAAGCTTCGCAGATCCTGTTGAAAAAGCATCGGCTGAAAAAGCGTTGGCTTACATGGGGCTAGAAGCAGGTAAATCTCTATCTGAATACAACGTCGATAAGGTCTTCGTGGGTTCTTGTACTAACTCTCGTATCGAAGATATGCGCGCAGCCGCTGCGGTAGCGAAAGGCCGCCAAGTAGCGAAACATGTTCAAGCATTGATCGTTCCGGGCTCAGAGCAAGTTAAAGCACAAGCAGAAGCTGAAGGTTTAGATGTAATCTTTAAAGAAGCAGGCTTTGAATGGCGTTTACCGGGTTGCTCTATGTGTCTTGCGATGAACAACGACCGTCTAGGTCCACAAGAGCGCTGTGCTTCTACATCAAACCGTAACTTTGAAGGTCGCCAAGGCCGTGATGGTCGTACGCACCTAGTTAGCCCAGCAATGGCAGCCGCAGCGGCTATCGCTGGTCACTTTGTCGATATTCGTGAACTTTAATTAGAGGATTTAACATGTCAGGTTTTCAACAACACACCGGATTAGTCGTTCCTCTAGATACGGCCAACATCGATACTGATGCGATCATTCCAAAGCAGTTTCTACAGAAAGTAAACCGCATCGGTTTTGGTAAGCACTTGTTCCACGATTGGCGCTTCCTAGACGATGCAGGCCAACAGCCAAACCCTGATTTTGTAATGAACGAAGCTCGCTACCAAGGCGCTTCAATTCTTTTAGCTCGTGAAAACTTCGGTTGTGGTTCATCTCGTGAACACGCACCGTGGGCGCTTGCCGATTACGGTATCCAAGTAATGATCGCACCAAGCTTTGCCGACATTTTCTACGGTAACTCGATCAACAACCAAATGGTGCCAGTTCGATTGACTGAGCAAGAAGTGGATGAGCTATTCCAATTCGTTGAAGCGAATGAAGGTGCAGAAATTACGGTTGATCTAGAAGCAATGAAAGTCAGCGCGAACGGCAAAGAGTACTCGTTTGAAATTGATGAGTTCCGTCGTCACTGCTTACTGAATGGCCTAGATAACATCGGCCTAACACTTCAACACGCCGATAAGATTTCAGAGTTTGAAGCTAAGATTCCTAGCTTCCTAAAATAATGAGACGTTTCTGAATAAATCTAAAGGTTGGCCAAGTGCCAACCTTTTTTATTTGGCTAAGCTTTTAACTTAACTTCATATGTTTATTTAAATGAAGAGCTATGAAAGAAAATCGTAAAACATAAGGTCTTAGTAGTCAGTCATCAGGAGAATGCCATGAAACAACTACTTTTTATTGTCAGCCTACTTTTCTCAACCTTAGCTTGGTCTGCGCCTAAATCTGATCTTTGGCCATACTGGAAGCAAAGTAATGAAGCCAACTCTGAGCAAGTTTCTCATCAAGATTGGCAACAATTCCTCGATAACTATTTAGTAAAACAAGGTCAACACGCCTTAGTTAGATATCAAACGGTGAGTTCTTCAGACAAAACCAAACTGAAGCAGTACATAAGCCGACTTGAACAGATTGACCCTCTCGACTATCCAAAAGCTGAACAGTATGCTTATTGGGTTAACCTATACAATGCAGTGACTGTTGATTTGATTCTTAATGCATACCCAATTAAATCTATCACTAAGCTCGGCGGACTATTCAGTTTTGGACCTTGGGGAGATGATGTAGTTGCAGTTAATGGAAAGACACTGACACTCAATGATATCGAACATCGAATTTTAAGACCGATTTGGCAAGACCCTCGCACGCATTACGCGGTGAATTGTGCAAGTCTAGGTTGTCCTAATCTACAATCTCAAGCATTTACTTCTGATAATACAGAAATGTTGCTAGAACTCGCTGCAGCTGAGTATATCAATAGTGATAAGGGTGTATTGGTTAACAACAACCAGCTTCAATTGTCATCGATTTACGAATGGTTTGCTGTTGATTTTGGCAACCAACAACAACTGATTAAACACTTAGATAAATACAGAACAAAGTCGGTAACGTACACGGGAAAAATAAGTTATGACTATGATTGGTCACTTAACCAAGCAAACTAGTTCTAACGCGAAAGTTAATCACTAAAGCTAAACAAAAAAAGAGGCTAGAGGTTTTATTAACCACTAGCCTCTTATCAATTCTTTGACCGTATTTCTACAATTAAAAGCTTGAGCCCGGTTGCTGCAAGAACTCAATCTCTTCGGGAGTCGAAGCTCGCCCTAACACCTCATTACGGTGCGGATAGCGACCAAATCGCTCAATGATAACCTTGTGCTTAAACTCAAAGTCCAGATTATGCTCTAATCCCGTTTGAGAAAAGAGTTCCACGGCTTGTTCATGGACTAACAAAGATTCACTGTGCATATAAGGCATATACAGGAAGCTTTTCTGTTGCTCGTTAAGCTGGTGATCAAAACCACCCGCTACCGCCTCTTGGGCTAGAGCCAACGCCATCGGATCAGCCGAAAAAGCTGTCGGACTGTTTCTACCAATATTTCGAGAAAACTGATCAAGCACGATAATTTCAGCCAAGCGCCCTTCTGCATTTTGTCGCCATTCAAATAGCTCACCTTGGATAGCGGCTTTGTGCAGTTTAGCAAAACGAGACTCAATCAAAGTATCGATCTCTTCACCGCCAGTAAACCAGTCTTTTGGCGTCAGTTCATCGAACCAAAACTCTAGAACATCCTGATACGTTACCGTCATATAATTCCCTTTAATAAAAAACCGAGTCATTTAATATCATGACTCAGTCTATATTCAATTACTTAAAACCTTTTACTTTCTTTATCAGATCATAAGCGTTCTGAATTTCTTGCGATTTCTCTTTCGCAACATTCATCATCTCAGGCGGTAAGCCCTTCGCCATCAGTTTATCTGGGTGATGCTCATTCATCAGCTTGCGGTAAGCTTTCTTCACCTCTTTACCGTCGGCACTTTCACTCACACCGAGAACTTTAAACGCATCGGCCAGTTGGTTTTGTTGCGAAGCCTGTTGCCAACCCGATGATTGCCCATGGCCTTGATGGCCACCAAAGCTTCCACCTTGCTGTTGAAAACGAAATGCTGCTTCTTGCATCTGCAAGCGGCGCTCTAGCTGTTCTGCAGAAAATCCAAGGCCTTGCGCTATCTTATGCAGAACTTGACGTTCACTCGGGTGCAAACTTCCATCCGCAAATGCGGCAGATACCTGAAGCTCTAGAAAGAACTGCAGAAGATCAAAACGACCACCCGATGAGATTTTAACTCGATCAAGTACGTCGTTCAGAGGGAAGTCGCTCTCTTTGCCGTCACGGAATGCATCTTGCGCTGCTTTACGCTGTTCGCCATGTAGGTTCATACGCTCCATCATGGTAGAAGCGAGTTGAATCTCTTCTGGCGTTACCTGCCCTTTCGCTTTAGCAACGTGCCCCATAACCGCAAAAGCGGATTTAAAAAACTCGTTCTGTCTTTCTGCTTGGCTTGGACCTCGACCAAAACCAGAGCTATTGAAGCCTGATTGGTTCAATCCGCGAGCTTTATCGAATTGGTGTCCTAAAAACAGACCAAAAACTAAACCGAGTGGCCCTCCAAATAAAAAGCCAAAAAACGCGCCCAAAATTTTGCCAAATATTTGCATTATGTGTTCTCTATCTATGAATTTTATCTGAGTAATGCTGTCTGATGATGCTGAATGCTATTATTTCCTTTATCATAAGGAAAATGCTTTATTAATTGGATTGATACTAGATCAACCCTTCATCTAGTGACACAGGATAGTTCAACTTCATGCAATCTTTTTCCCGCACCTTGTTAGCCGCGTCTATAAGTACGGCGTTATACGTGTCGACAACTCAAGCTGAAACAATCACCGATAGTAGTGTGCAGGAAATGCCCTCTATAGATCAATGCTTGATCGAGCCCGCTGCAGAAAACGAGACACAGCTACCCGCTCACGTTGAGTCAGATCGCCTAGAAGCTATCAATGGTGACAAAGCAATATATTCAGGTGACGTAGTCGTTACGCAAGGGAACAAGACCATCCTTGCCGATAACGTAACCCTGCACCAACAAGAAAATATCGTTGTAGCTGAAGGCAACGTAAACTTTAGTGATGGTCAAATCAAATCTATCTCAGACAGAGCGACCAATAATCTGACTACAGATGAAATGACGCTTGAGAACACCGATTACGAATTCCTTTGCGAGCCCGGTCGCGGAGATGCTGTTTATATAGCAAAAACAGGTAAAGCGGTTTATGAGATTGAAGATGGCTCCATTACCTCTTGCCCTATCGGCGATAATGCTTGGCGTCTAAGAGCATCGAGCATCAGTGTCGACCAAGACGAAGAACAAGCCACTTTTTATAATCCACGTTTTGAAATCCAAAGTGTTCCCGTCTTTTACTTACCTTACTTAACAGTACCGGTGGGTGATACACGTAAAACCGGTTTCTTGTACCCAACAGTTTCGTATGGTTCAAGCGATGGTTTTGAAGCTGAAATTCCTGTTTATTGGAACTTAGCACCAGACTACGATTTGGAAACTACCTTCAAGTACATGCAAGAGCGTGGCACTCAACTCAACAGTAAATTCAGATATTTAAGCGATTTTGGTTCCGGTAGTATCGAGTCTGAATATTTACCAGACGATCAAAAGTACACTGATCTAGGCGATCGTTGGGGTTTCCAACTAGAACATTCAGGAATATTCCAACAATCTTGGTTATTCGAAATTGATTACTCTAAAGTCAGTGATATTGACTACTTTTCGGACATGAGCTCAAATATCGGTAACCGTGAAGATGGACAACTGCTTCAAGAAGGGCAAGCAACATACCGTTCTCAAAATTGGGATGCGTCTGTACTTGTTCGAGACTTCCAAGTTCTTACCACCAGCAATAACTTGCCTTATCGTCTAATGCCACAACTCGAGTATAACTACTATGCTCCAGAGGTAATGGATTACCTAGATTTTGACTTAATCAGTCATATATCAATGTTCGATACCGACGCATCAGGCAAACCATCAGCCACTCGTGTTCACGTTGAACCTGGTATTACAATCCCAGTAGGTAACACTTGGGGCACTTGGACAACCGAAGCACGATTACTTGGTACATACTACCAACAGGATCTTGATGGCGTTGATACAACAAGTGACGAGTACAAAGATTTAGAAGAATCGGTAAGTCGAGTTATCCCTGAATTTAGAAGCCACGCTGGTATTGTTCTGGAGCGAGATACCACGATTGTAGGTAACTATACTCAAACCTTGGAGCCTCAAGTCCAGTACCTGTATGTTCCTGAAGAGGATCAAAGCGATATTGGTCTTTATGATACTACGCTGTTACAAACCGATTACTACGGCCTATTTAGAAGCCGTAAATACAGTGGTGTAGACCGCATTGCGTCAGCAAATCAAATTAGCTATGGCGCATCATCTCGCTTTTTTGATGATGAGTACCGAGAGCGCTTAAACATATCTTTTGGTCAAATTTTCTATTTTGATAAAGATACAAAACAGACTTTAGACAACGACGACTCTAATAAGAAAACTAATTATTCGTCTTGGGCTATTGAAATGGATTTCAACTACGATGATTACCTTTTCTACCATGGCGGTGTGCAATACGACATTGATTCATCTTCGATGCAACTTGCTAACAGTACCATTGAGTACCGTTTTGCCGGCGGCTATATACAAACCAACTACCGCTATGTAACAGAAGAGTACATAAATGAAACTGTAGATTTTGACGTATCATCCATAACTAGAGATGGTATCTCACAAGCAGGCTTACTTGGTGCTTACCAGATTTCGCGGAAGTGGAATGCCAGTGCTCAATATTTCTATGATTTAACCACACAAGAAAATCTAGAATGGTTGGCTCGCTTGAACTATAAATCGGATTGTTGGTATATCGGATTTACGTATAGTAACCAGCTGACAAATAACATTAGTGATCCAAATGTCACGCCTGAATATGAAAATAACTTTGGTGTGAATTTCGGTATTATCGGCTTTGGTACTAACTTAGGCTCTGATTCAGGCGCTGTTGGGGATAGCAGTTCTGATAACTCATTGAGCTACGGTCGCCCATTCTTCTTAAACAACTAATTTTCTTTACTGATAAGAAATCAGTAAATTTAAAGGATTACACATGACATTGTGGAAACGCACATTAATTGCTATTGCAGCGACTTGTACTTTATCAACAAGCTTTGCAGCACCGGTTGAGCTAGACAGCGTAAAAGTTATCGTTAACGAAGGCGTTATCTTACAAAGCGACATCGATGCTTCGATGAAGACACTGCGTGCCAACGCAAAAAAAAGCGGTCAAACACTGCCATCGCAAGATGTGCTCAATGAGCAAGTACTAGAAAAACTGATCATCGATACTATTCAAACTCAAGAAGCAGAACGTATCGGTGTTCGTATTGATGATGCTCGACTTGATCAAGCAATTGAAGGTATCGCTAAAGACAACAACCAAACGGTAGAACAACTTACCGCATCGGTTGCTGAAGAAGGCCTTAGCTACAATGCATTTCGAGAGCAAGTAAGAAAAGAGATTGCAGCAAGTGAAGCTCGTAACGCCTTAGTTCGTCGCCGTATCAATATTCTTCCTGCGGAAGTTGATAACCTAGCAGATATCTTAGCGCAAGAGACTAACGCGACCGTTCAATATAAAATTGGCCACATTCAACTGCGCTTTAATGATGACCAAACCAAAGAAGAGCTAGAAGCCCAAGCTAAAGAACTTGTCGAAGAACTGAACTCAGGCAAAGATTTCAGCACCATGGCATATACTTACTCTAAGGGTCCTAAAGCGCTGCAAGGTGGTGATTGGGGTTGGATGCGTAAAGAAGAGATGCCAACCATTTTTGCTGACCAGATCAAAATGCAAAATAAAGGCAGCATCATCGGTCCTTTCCGTAGCGGTGTAGGTTTCCACATTCTAAAAATTGAAGATGTGAAAGGCTTAGAAACCGTAGCAGTAACGGAAGTGAATGCTCGTCATATCTTGATTAAGCCAACCGTAATCTTGAGTGACGATGGCGCGAAAGAACAACTTGAAGAGATCACGCGCCGCGTAAACGCAGGTGAAGCGAGCTTTGGCGACCTTGCACAGCAATACAGCCAAGATCCAGGTTCTGCAGTACAAGATGGTGAGCTAGGCTACCAAACACCAGATTTGTATGTACCAGAATTCAAACACCAAGTAGAAACGCTACCAGAAGGCAAAATCAGTGCGCCATTCAAAACCGTACACGGTTGGCACATTGTTGAAGTACTAGACCGTCGCGAAGTCGACCGTACCGATTCAGCTTTGAAAAACAAAGCTTACCAAATTCTATTTAACCGTAAATTCAACGAAGAAGCTGGTGCTTGGCTACAAGAAGTAAGAGCAAGTGCCTTTGTTGAGATGGTTGAGGACGACCAAGATGACAACAACTAAACGTATTGTCATAACCGCAGGTGAACCAGCAGGGATAGGCCCAGATTTAACTTTGGCTCTATCTCAAGAAAGTTGGCCTCATCAACTCGTGGTTTGTGCTGATAAAACACTGCTATCCGAGCGAGCTAAAATTCTTGGTATCGAAGTCGATCTTCTGGACTACGATGCAAATGCAGCTAAGCAACCGCAACGCGCTGGCACACTGGTAGTGAAACACGTTCCACTTGCTAAAACGGCAGTTGCAGGTCAACTCAATGAGGCTAATGGTCATTACGTATTAAATACTTTAGAAACCGCAGCAATTGGCTGTATGAATGATGAATTTGATGCTATTGTCACCGGCCCCGTTCACAAGGGTGTAATTAACCGAGCTGGCGTTGCTTTTAGCGGCCATACCGAGTTCTTTGCAGAGAAGTCCAATACACCACTGGTGGTGATGATGTTGGCAACTGAAGGGCTGCGTGTTGCGCTAGTAACAACGCACATCCCACTAGCTTATGTATCTCAAGCTGTGACCGAAGACAGATTAGAGCAAATTATTGCTATTCTAAATAAAGACTTGGTTGAAAAATTTGCTATTGAGAAACCAACTATCTATGTGTGTGGCTTGAATCCACATGCTGGTGAAGATGGTTGTTTAGGGCGTGAAGAGATTGAAACTATCACCCCGACGCTAGAAAAAATTCGCCAAAAAGATGGCATCAATTTAGTTGGCCCATTGCCAGCAGACACCATCTTTAATGAAAAATATTTGCAAGATGCAGATGCTGTTTTAGGTATGTATCACGACCAAGTACTCCCGGTATTGAAATACAAAGGGTTTGGTCGCTCAGTGAACATCACGCTTGGCTTACCGTTTATTCGCACATCAGTCGACCACGGTACCGCCTTAGACTTGGCAGGGAAAGGCCAAGCCGATACAGGGAGCTTTAGAACAGCGCTCACGCACGCCATTGAATTAGTAGAGAAAAAGCAATGAGAAATGATGTCCACTTAGGGCACAAAGCGCGTAAACGTTTTGGTCAAAACTTCCTTAACGATCCATACATTATTGATGGCATCGTATCGAGTATTAACCCACTACCAGGTCAAAACTTGGTAGAGATCGGTCCTGGTCTAGGCGCAATTACTGAGCCTGTGGGTAAGCTTGTCGATAAATTTACTGTTATCGAATTGGATAGAGACCTTGCAGAACGTCTTCGTAACCATCCAGATCTTGCGGACAAGCTAACGATCCGTGAAGGCGATGCGATGAAGTTCGATTTCCAAGAACTGGTTAAGCCAAACAATAAGCTACGCATCTTTGGTAACTTGCCATATAACATCTCTACACCATTGATGTTCCACCTTTTTGAATTCCATAAAGACGTGCAAGACATGCACTTTATGCTTCAAAAAGAAGTGGTTAACCGTCTAGCTGCTGGCCCTGGCAGTAAAGCTTACGGTCGTCTTACTGTAATGGCTCAATACTACTGTAAAGTAACGCCTGTGTTAGAAGTTCCACCAACGGCCTTCGTTCCGCCACCGAAAGTAGACTCAGCAGTCGTGCGCCTACAGCCATACGAAGTGCTGCCTTATCCGGCAAAAGATCTGAAATGGCTAGATCGCGTCTGTCGTGAAGGCTTTAACCAACGTCGTAAAACAGTTCGTAACTGCTACAAGAGCTTAATCGATAAGGAAGTGCTTGAAGAGCTAGGTATCAACCCAAGCATGCGTCCTGAGAACTTAACGCTCGAGCAGTTTGTCGACATGGCAAACTGGTTGTACGACAGTCATAACGCTGACAAATAAATAAAAAAGGCTCCTACACTTCGGTTAGGAGCCTTTTTTATGTAATACTTTAATTACATTAAGTATATCAACAACAAAAGGTGCGAATATGGATATATCTACGCCTTGTATCAAATGCCAGGTTCACTCTAAGTACATAGAAGAACAATCTGAGCCAACGAAGAATCGTTATGTCTTCGCCTACATTATTACCATCAAAAATCTAAGTAAAACAACGGTGCAACTTATGTCTCGCCGCTGGTTAATTACCGACTCTAACGGCAAGCAGCTCACCATTGAGGGTGATGGTGTAGTTGGCCAACAACCCGTGATTGAAGCCAACGACGAGTACACCTACACAAGTGGTACGGTCATCGAAACCCCTGTTGGCGTTATGCAAGGTCACTATGTGATGACCGATAACAAGGGCATTGATTTTATTACCGAAGTTGACCCATTCAGACTCGCAATCCCTAATATTCTTAATTAGCCGTACATCCGTATCTATAGGAAATTATTGTGTCGAATTATATTGTCGGAGACATCCAAGGGTGCTTCGACGAACTTCAATTACTGCTTGAAACCATCAACTTTGATAAACACCAAGATACTTTATGGGTCGCTGGAGACTTAGTTGCTCGAGGCCCTAAATCATTGGAGACGCTACGCTTTATTCGTAGCCTTGGTGACGCAGCTAAGGTTGTATTAGGCAACCACGACTTACACCTTTTGGCGGTGTCCTTAGGGCTATTTCCAGCGAAACCAAAAGATAAGACTCAAGCGATTCTTGATGCTGAAGATCGTGAAGTGCTACTCGAATGGTTAAGACAACAGCCTTTGCTTCAGGAACATCCAGAGTTCGTGATGTGCCATGCGGGTATCTCACCTCAGTGGAATATAGAAAGAGCACGTATTGAAAATCGAGAGATCGTATCCTTGCTGAAGTCGGACAGGTGGCAATGGCTAATCGAAAACATGTACAGCAACGCACCTGATTTATGGCATCAGGATTTAAATGATATTGAGCGCTATCGTTATGCGATCAATAGCCTGACAAGAATGCGTTTCTGTTTTGAAGATGGCCGTCTCGACATGGCATGTAAGCTACCACCGAATGAAATTACCGATGAACCATTAGTGCCATGGTTTGACCTTCCGCAACGCATAAAGCTCGATAAAACCGTTGTTTTTGGACACTGGGCTGCGCTTGAAGGCTATAACGGAAAAGACGTAATTGGACTTGATACTGGATGCGTCTGGGGAGGTGAATTGACAATTCTTCGCTGGGAAGATAAACAGTTTTTCACTCAGAAAGCGCTATAAAGATACGAGAAACTTGCGCTACCTTGGTAGGGTAACGCAAGCATTTTTCAGAGACTAGCTATTGATAACCACAGTTAACGCTCGAGAATCACAAACTCCATGTTGTGTTTGTTTTTCTCGTCAGCTTGATAGCTCTCGTTAAAGCTCTGCTTCCAACCTTCACCCCAGTCAGGAAATTGTGTATCTCCATCGACGGCGAAATCGATGTAAGTCAGATACAACTTGTCCGCTTTAGGTAAGCAGCTCTCATAAATAGAGCCGCCACCAATGATCATCACCTCTTCAACATCACTGAGTAGCTCTAGAGCCTGTTCAATAGAAGTTACCGTCGTTACACCTTCAATCTTTAAACTCTCATCACGGCTGATTACGACATTCAACCGACCCGGCAAAGGGCGTCCAATAGAATCGTAGGTCTTACGTCCCATCACGACTGGTTTACCCATAGTCGAGCGTTTAAACCATGCAAAATCCGCAGGTAAATGCCAAGGCATCTGATTGTCTTTACCAATTATACGGTTGTTTGCCATTGCCGCTATCATGCTGATGATCATAAATCGAAAGTCCTGTCCCTAAAAAGAAAATTAACGCTAAACGATAGGTCTACGGCGATAGAATAACAGCCCTGGCACAGCTAAGCCAACCGCCAACCCTGCGATAATGAACATCGATTTTAAAAAGTTCTCCATCAACATTGCCAACAACTCAGGCGTGTAGCCTGCCCTGTTAATCTCCACCATCGCAATCATCGCCTTGAAGGCGAACACACCTGGCACCATAGGAATTAGAGCTGCAACCGTAAACACCTTCGGATGTGCTAACAGTTTATGTGACCAATGAACCCCTATCATACCAACCACGGTTGCGGCGAAGAACGTCGCCCATTCGATTGGAATACCAAAGTGCATCATCAGATACCGGCTACCATGACCGATAGAACCACCGAGTGCACAATAAATTAAAGCACGTTGCGGAACGTTAAACACCAATGCAAACCCAACCGCAGGAATAGCGGCGAAAAACATATCGTTGAGCAGACCTAAAAACAGTTCGAAAATACTCATTAGCTTGCCCACCCCCAAACATCTGATAGACTCATCGCCGCGACAATGCCCAAGCTCGTCGCCAGAGTTAATAAGCTGGCCATGGTAAAGCGCGCTAACCCCATATTAATATGGCCTTTAAGCATATCAGCGACGGAGTTAATCAGAGGAAAACCAGGTACTAACATTAATACAGATGAAGCCATCACGATCGTGGGTTGGCCGCCAATATTGTAAAGTACGGCTTGAGCTGAAATGGTCGTGGTAACGAATGCTGTGATAGCAAAGTTTAATAGCGGATTGAAATGGCGGTGCCCAATCTCTTGCCTGACGATCATACCGCAAGCTGAAGCAATAAAAGTCATCATGAAGACTTGCCAGTCTCCGCCCGCAAGGTGGCTAAAAGAGGCGCACGACAACCCTATCATCACAACCACTAACCAACGGTTGTAGCGCTCGGGGCTGATGTTTTGAATCTTTTTATACGCCAAATCATAATCGAGAATTCCCTTCTCCATCATGATGCAAATGCGTTGAATGTCGGTGATAACCTGCATGTTAATGCCACGATCAGCACAACTTCGAGTAGTGGTAATACAGTGATCATCCATTACGGTAGTTACAACAAGCGCATTGGCTGACAGTGCGACTTCAACCTCATTCACCCCACAAGCAATACCGATGCGACGCATGATATCGCCGACCAGTGTGCTCTCTGCCCCGTGCGCCAATAACATTTGTCCTGATTGAGCGACGAGTCTTGAGATCGCTCTTTGCTTTGATGCCATGATTTCCTTCCCATAGGCGTTAATTATCTAAAGATAAATTTTGCATAAAAAACAGTAAGACGTCATGATTTAGATACAAAAAAACCGCAATTTTCATTGCGGTTTAATAAAACTATCAGTGTACTTGTAAGAAGCGACCGATGCGTTATGAGAAACTAAGAGGATTAGTCACGAACATAGATAACATGGCCGTCATCCTCTTCGTCATCCCAATCGTCCCAATCGTCGTCATCTTCAGTAACGACATTCTTACCGCTCATCGCATCTTTATGGTAGTCATCCCACATAAAGTCTACTTTTTCTTCTTCTTCAACTTCTACAACTTCACGAGGTAGGTTTTCCATAAACTCACCTAGTTTGAAGCAAAGATCTTTGGTGCCGATTTTATTCACAGCAGAGATCTTGAAGTACTCGCCTTCCCAGCCCAAAGCATCGATGATTTCTTGAATCTTTTCGTCTGCTTCGTCTTCTGGCATTAGGTCAACTTTATTGAACACTAACCAGCGAGGTTTTTGTGAAACTTTTTCACTGTATTGCTCAAGCTCATCGATGATCGTTAGTGCATTCTGAATAGGATCAGATTGATCGATCGGCATAATGTCGATCATATGCAGAAGAACACGACAACGCTCAAGGTGCTTAAGGAATCGGATACCAAGGCCAGCGCCATCAGCTGCGCCTTCGATTAGTCCTGGGATATCGGCAACAACGAAGCTCTTTTCAGGGACAACACTTACCACACCCAAGCTTGGGATCAAAGTAGTGAACGGGTAATCAGCCACTTTTGGTTTCGCAGCAGATACTGAACGAATAAAAGTAGATTTACCTGCGTTTGGTAGGCCAAGCATACCAACGTCAGCTAATAGAAGAAGCTCTAAACGCAGTTCACGAACTTCGCCTTTAGTACCCATTGTCTTTTGACGAGGAGCGCGGTTAACAGACGATTTAAAACGCGTGTTACCAAGACCGTGCCAACCACCTTTACCAACCATTACTTTCTTGCCGTGTTCAGCAACTTCAGCAACGATTTCGTTGGTGTGGATATCAACCGCACGAGTACCTACAGGCACTTTCAGTGTAATGTCTTTACCACGTTTACCAGTACAGTTACCACCGCGACCGTTCTCACCACGCTCTGCGTTGTAAAAACGTTGGAAACGATAATCGATCAGCGTGTTTAAGTTCTCATCCGCTTGAATGTAAACATCACCACCGTCACCGCCATCACCGCCGTCAGGACCACCTTTAGCGACGAATTTTTCGCGCCAAAAGCTAACTGTACCATTACCGCCATCACCGGCTTCTATTTTTACTACCGCTTCATCAACGAATTTCATTTTTTAACTCCGCACTTACGTTGCGTTACCACTCATCAAGGAGTGATATAAATTCTAGCAGATCCGTGTTTAGATCGATCACCTAAGATCTAGGCCGACCTGCAACCAAGGAACAAATAAGGAGAGGTTCTTTGCTTTCTATTTCTTTTAAAACAAACGGCTTCTTAAAAACCAAACTGTTTATCAAAAAATAAAACGGCTTCTCAAAACCAAAACAAGAGCGTCTGCTTTTTTATTCTTGCTATAAATAAAAAACCCTGCCGAATCGGCAGGGCTTTTGAATTCAGCTTGAAAGCTAATAAAATAATCTAATTAAAGATTAAATTACTCAGCTTCGATGCTTACAAACTTACGGTTTTTAGGACCTTTAACAGCAAATTTCACTTTACCTTCAGTAAGAGCGAAAAGAGTGTGGTCTTTACCGATGCCAACGTTTGTGCCAGCGTGGAACTTAGTACCACGTTGACGAACGATGATGTTACCTGCAAGAACAGATTCACCACCAAAACGCTTAACACCAAGACGTTTGCTTTCTGAATCGCGGCCGTTATTAGTAGAACCGCCAGCTTTTTTATGTGCCATTGTTAAACTCTCCTAATACTTAAGCGTTAATGCCAGTGATTTTCACTTCAGTGAACCACTGACGGTGACCAGCTTGCTTACGCGAGTGCTTACGACGACGGAACTTAACGATTTTTACTTTATCGCCACGACCGTGTTGTACTACTTCTGCAGTAACCTTGCCACCTTCAACAAGAGGTGCACCAACAGCGATTTCTTCGCCGTTAGCAACAAGAAGAACTTTATCAAATTCAACAGTTGCACCAGTTTCAACGTCTAATTTCTCTAAACGAAGTGTTTGACCTTCGCTTACTCGGTGTTGTTTGCCACCAGATTGGAAAACAGCGTACATATTTTACTCCGCTTTTTCCGCACAGCCTATGGTTGTTAATTGTACAACTCGGGTGTGCGCTAAACTAATCAATAGGGCGCAGATTCTACGGGAATCATGGCGCTATGACAAGCCATATTTTTAAAAAATTGGCGAAAACCTGTTCGCCAAAGAAAAGTGCGGCAATCATGCCCTTTAGCGATGTATTAATCAACGTTTTTTAGTGTATTATTCAACAATTGAATACAACGTATAAGCCTTACAGGGTCTAACTTCAGCCGGATGAACAATGGATTTTAAAGCTATCCAAACGCTTACTGCCAATGATATGGCAAAAGTGAATGAAACAATTCAAGCCCAACTTAATTCTGACGTAAGTTTAATCAACCAGCTTGGTTTTTATATCGTTAGCGGTGGTGGAAAGCGCCTACGCCCTTTGCTAGCTCTTTTATCTGCCCGCGCACTTGGTTACCAAGGTGAAGCTCATATCACCTCTGCAGCCTTTATCGAGTTTATTCACACCGCAACCCTGCTTCATGACGACGTTGTCGACGAATCGGACATGAGACGCGGTAAGGCGACGGCCAATGCCGCTTTTGGTAATGCCGCTAGCGTTTTGGTGGGTGACTTTATCTACACACGCTCATTCCAAATGATGACAACGCTAGGATCTTTAAAGATCCTTGAGCTAATGAGTGAAGCGGTAAACGTGATTGCCGAGGGTGAAGTTCAACAATTAATGAACTGCAATAACCCAGACACCACAGAAGAAAGCTACATGCAGGTGATCTACTCTAAGACTGCTCGTTTGTTCGAAGCTGCGACCCAAATCGGTGCGATTCTTACTGAGTCATCACCAGAGATCGAAACAGCAATGCAGAACTATGGTAAATACCTAGGCACCGCTTTCCAACTGATTGACGATGTGATGGATTACACTGCAGATGGTAAAGAGATGGGTAAAAACGTTGGTGACGATCTAGCCGAAGGCAAACCAACACTGCCTCTACTTTACGCAATGCATAATGGCTCTCCTGAACAAGCAAGCATGATTCGTGAAGCGATTGAGAAAGCGAACGGCATGGAACGTCTTGACGATATTATGGCTGTAATGAAAGAGACAGGCTCTTTAGAGTACACAACAAATAAAGCCTACGAAGAGGCCGATAAAGCCATCGCTGAGCTTTCTGTACTTCCTGACTCTGAATATAAGCAAGCGCTAACCACGCTCGCACACTTAGCTGTTAAACGCAGTAAGTAAGCAGGTTAATAGACAACTCGCTTCTAGCTTCTATATAAATAACAAAAAGAGCCTCAGGGCTCTTTTTTTTGGTTTTCAACAAATATTTGTAGGTGAGCCAAATTCAATATCGACTGGCTTCTAATGATAACGGCAGTTGTGCTTCAATCTCTTCAAGCTCTTCCATTGGCACCGCGTACTGCTCATGCCCGTTGTAAGTCTCTACTAGCGCGTACTGCTCTTGCTCATCAATTACCAATACTTTTCCTAAGTGCCCCAAATATTCGACATTCATACCCTTCTGAACAGTAGCCATAACATTTACCTTCACATTAATTGTAAAGCTAAATACGAGTAGCTTGAACTTCAGGATCAAAAAAGCCGATCATAATGACCGGCCCTTATTAATTAGCTTAAGTCTGAGTTAAATAGCGTTTCGCTTATTTAGCGAATTCAACACCAATCTCGATGTCACCATTTAGCGTTTCAAGCATGCTATCTAAAGCGTTACGTTCGAAGTCACTTAGCTCACCGTAGCTAAGGATCGCTTCAGCGCCCTCTTTGCCTAGTTTAACTGGCTGTGCGAAGAATGGAGCGTGCTCGCCTTCACCTTCAACGTATGCACATTCAATCACGTTTTCTTCACCTTGAAGTGCTTTAACTAGTGCAAGACCGAAACGACAAGCCGCTTGACCCATAGACAGTGTCGCACTGCCGCCGCCAGCTTTAGCTTCTACTACTTCAGTACCTGCATTTTGGATGCGAGTCGTTAGCGCTGCAATTTCTTCATCAGTGAACTCTACGCCTTCAACTTGAGAAAGTAGAGGAAGAATCGTTACGCCTGAGTGACCACCGATAACAGGAACACGGATGTCGCCTGGATCTTTGTCTTTTAGTTCAGCAACGAACGTTTCAGAACGAATCACATCAAGAGTCGTAATACCGAATAGACGACGCTTGTCGTAAACGCCCGCTTTCTTCAGTACTTCAGCCGCGATTGGCACTGTTGTGTTTACTGGGTTAGTAATGATACCAACACAAGCAGTCGGACAAGTAACTGCGATTTTCTCTGCAAGAGACTTAACAATGCCAGCGTTCACATTGAAAAGATCCGCACGATCCATACCAGGCTTACGAGCAACACCCGCTGAAATAAGTACAACATCCGCACCTTCTAGTGCTGGTGTTGGATCTTCACCCGCGTAACCTTTGATCGAAACAGGCGTTGGGATATGGCTAAGATCGGCAGCAACACCCGGTGTTACCGGAGCGATGTCGTAAAGTGCAAGATCTGAACCAGCAGGTAGGCGGTTCTTAAGTAGTAGGGCTAGGGCTTGACCGATGCCACCAGCGGCACCAATAACAGCTACTTTCATTGTTATTCTCCTTGAGAGCTTTCTCTTATAGATTCTTTGTAGGGTAATTCTTGAGCTAAATCTAAGTTAAAAAACTATATTAATCACAAAGTGATTACAATCAATTAACGCTAGCTTTGCGACTTCGCGCAAGTCAATAAAACCGTGCTACACAGCAAGTTCGCATTATGGCGATAATCGACTGAAATAACAAAATAAGTCGTCGCAAATAACACATTATTCTATTAAATATTTACAGTGATATGACTAACAAATTACAGGGATGTTTTGGCTAAAATTGAATATGTATGCGAGAATATGCAAACATCTTTGTTAATGAATAAGAATGACATATGCGCAATACAGAAAAGCAAGACAACTTAGTTCGTGCATTTAAAGCCTTACTAAAAGAAGAACGTTTTGGCTCACAAGGCGAAATTGTTGATGCTCTAAAACACGAAGGTTTTGAAAGCATCAACCAGTCTAAAGTCTCGCGTATGTTAACCAAGTTTGGTGCCGTTCGAACTCGTAACGCAAAAATGGAGATGGTTTACTGTCTTCCTGCTGAGCTAGGTGTTCCGACCGTTTCTAGCTCTTTACGAGAATTAGTACTAGATATTGACCACAACAATGCATTGGTGGTGATACACACAGGTCCTGGTGCGGCGCAGCTGATTGCTCGTTTATTAGACTCACTAGGTAAGTCGGAAGGTATACTGGGCGTAGTCGCAGGTGATGACACTATCTTCATTACTCCAACGTTATCGGTTACCACTAAGCAACTGTTTGATTCAGTGTGCGAACTGTTTGAATACGCTGGATAATTGATCTCTGTTTCATAACTATCAGCCTTATTGATGGATCACGAGCATCTATTCGCTTCGTGATCCAAATCACATCCTCGAATATCCATACCTCCCTTCCAAAATCACACTAAACTATTGATTTTAAAAAACTCAGTAGTAAATCAAACACGAGATCCAGACATCATTTGTTAGATTTTTCAGCTATATCTTTTAACATTCGAGTAATTTTCTGCCAATTTTTGATATTATTCAGCCACTTTTTCATCACATGGATTGAAAAAGGTGCCGTTTCCAAATAGGAAACTCCTGAAGCAACTACACTTGTTTCAGGGTTAATAATGAATAAAGGAAGGGAAATTCATGGCATTTACCAAACTTATTAAAGTTGGTGCTATTGCAGCTGCTGTAATGGGCGCTGGCGCTGTTAACGCTCAAGAGTTCATCACGATTGGTACTGGTTCAGTTACGGGTGTTTACTACCCAACTGGTGGTGCGATTTGTAAGCTAGTGAACAAGGGCCGCAAAGACCACAACATTCGTTGTTCTGTAGAGTCTACTGGTGGTTCAATCTACAACGTTAACACCATCCGTGCTGGTGAACTAGATTTCGGTGTTGTTCAATCGGACTGGCAATACCACGGCTACAACGGTACAAGTAAGTTCAAAGATCAGGGCGAATACAAGAAACTTCGCGCGATGTTCTCTCTACATACAGAACCGTTCAACATCATCGCTCGTACTGATGCTGGCATCAACAATGTGTCTGACCTAGCAGGTAAGCGTGTAAACATTGGTAACCCAGGTTCTGGTGACCGTGCAACGATGGGTGTTGTAATGGACGCTATGGGCTGGACTAACGACAGCTTCAAGCTTGCTTCTGAACTTAAAGGTTCTGAGCGTTCACAAGCACTTTGTGATAACAAGATTGATGCATTCATCTACATGGTTGGTCACCCGAACGGATCAATCAAAGAAGCAACAACGTCTTGTGATGCAAAACTGGTTTCAGCAACAGGTCCACAGATCGACAAGATCGTAGCTGAAAACCCATACTACGCTTACAGCACAGTTCCTGCTGGTATATACCGTGGTACTGACGCTGACGTAAACAGCTTCGGTGTTGCAGCTACTATGGTAACAACTTCAGACGTTTCTGAAGAAGTTGCATACAACGTTGCTAAGGCAGTATTTGAAAACTTTGACACTTTCAAACGCCTACACCCAGCATTTGCTAACCTGAAAAAAGAAGACATGGTTAAAGCGGGTATCTCTATCCCTCTTCACCCAGGCGCAGCAAAATACTACAAAGAAGTGGGCCTTCTAAAGTAACTCTACTTTAAGCCTACTACACCAATAAGGAGGCTAGCCCTCCTTATTGGCTTTTCACGTTTTATAAAAATAATTTAAGTGAAAAGAACAGCCCTTTAAGTTTCTCCAATTTGGAGGACTTACCTTCGTATCAAGCCTAAGACAAAGACGAACAAAAAACGCATTTCCCTATCCATTCACTACACTAGATAGGAAATAAATAACGTTTGGTTGTTCGTAAGAAAAGGCAGACCATCAATAATAAGGATAAAGTACATGACGCAGACAACATCACCGTCTCCAGATGTGCAAGAAATGGTGGCACAATCAGATACTGGTGCGCGTAGCCCTCGTGGTATCCAAGGCCGTATTTTATGGTTTGTGCCTCTATGTTGGTCACTGTTCCAACTTTGGTATGCATCTCCGCTGCCGTTCATTTTTAACTTCGCAATTTTAAACGACACTGAAGCTCGAGCAATTCACCTTACGTTTGCTATTTTCCTAGCCTTTACCGCTTATCCAGCCATGAAGAATTCGCCTAGGGATCGCATCCCCGCAGTCGATTGGATATTAGCGCTTGTAGGTAGCTTTTCAGCTTCTTATATCTATATTTTCTATACTGAACTCGCTGAGCGATCGGGCGCACCAACAACATTCGATATTGTTGCGGCTGTATTCGGTATGGTTTTACTGCTTGAAGCAACACGACGCGCTTTGGGTCCACCTCTTATGGTTGTGGCAGCAGTATTCCTACTTTATACCTTTGGCGGCCCTCACATGCCAGACGTTATTGCCCACAAAGGTGCGAGCCTGAACAAGGCAATGTCGCATCTGTGGCTAACAACTGAAGGTGTATTCGGTGTGGCACTTGGCGTATCAACGTCATTCGTATTCTTGTTTGTACTGTTTGGTGCAATGCTAGAACGTGCTGGCGCCGGTGCTTACTTTATTAAAGTTGCATTCTCACTGCTTGGTCACATGAAAGGCGGCCCAGCGAAAGCAGCCGTTGTCGCATCAGGTCTGTCTGGTTTGGTATCAGGTTCATCTATCGCGAACGTGGTAACCACGGGTACCTTTACTATCCCGCTAATGAAGCGTGTTGGTTTCCCGGGCACAAAAGCCGGTGCGGTAGAAGTCGCGGCTTCAACCAATGGTCAATTAACACCACCTATCATGGGTGCAGCAGCCTTCTTGATGGTTGAGTATGTGGGCATTTCGTATGTAGAAGTAATCAAAGCCGCGCTATTGCCAGCTCTGATCTCTTATATCGCTTTGATTTACATTGTTCACCTAGAAGCATGTAAAGCGGGTATGACTGGCCTACCTCGTCGTCACACGCCAACCATCGTACAAAGCCTACTGTCTTTCACCGGTACCATTTTAGGTCTATGTGTTATCAGTGCCGCGGTTTACTACGGTGTGGGTTGGACGAAAGATGTATTTGGCGAAGCAGCAACACCAATCGTTACTGTGGCGCTATTAATCGCTTATGTTGCTCTGGTTCGCGTATCAGCAAAATACGCAGCTGAAGGCGGCATGGAGATCGATGCGGATCTAAAGGAAGTTCCGGATCCAGGTCCAACAATTAAGTCTGGCCTGCACTTCCTATTGCCTATCGTGGTGCTTGTTTGGTGTTTAACAGTTGAACGTTTCTCTCCAGGTCTGTCGGCATTCTGGGCGACCGTGTTCATGATCTTCATTCTGATCACTCAGCGTCCGTTAATGACTCTGATAAACAAATCAGACGATCTTGCAGAGCAAACTAAAGCTGGCTTCGTTGATTTCGCAGAGAGCTTGGTTTCAGGCGCACGTAACATGATTGGTATCGGTGTCGCGACAGCGGCTGCAGGTACGGTTGTAGGCGTGGTGACTCTAACGGGTATCGGTCTAGTAATGACGGACTTCGTTGAGTTTATCTCAGGCGGTAGCATCATTCTTATGTTGCTATTCACTGCAGTAATCAGCTTGATCTTAGGTATGGGCTTGCCAACAACGGCGAACTACATCGTTGTATCAACGCTGATGGCTCCGGTAATCGTGACCCTAGGCGCTGCGCACGGCTTGATCATTCCATTGATTGCGGTTCACTTATTCGTGTTCTACTTCGGTATTCTTGCGGATGATACACCTCCGGTAGGTCTCGCGGCGTTTGCAGCAGCGGCAATTGCGAAATCAGATCCGATTCGTACTGGTATCCAAGGCTTCACCTATGATATCCGTACCGCAATTCTACCTTTCATGTTCATCTTCAATACTCAACTACTACTGATGGGCATTGATTCTTGGTGGCACTTAGCACTAACGATTTTCTCATCTGTGACTGCGGTACTTATCTTCGCAGCTGCAACACAAGGTTGGTGGTTCACCAAGAACAAGTGGTGGGAAACGGTGCTGCTTATTGCATTAACCTTCACTTTCTTCCGCCCTGGCTTCTGGTGGGACATGATTTACCCAGAGAAAGTTCTTTCACCTGGAGTTGAGATTGCTCAAATCACGGAAAAGCTGGATGTGGGACAATCACTTGAACTTAGAGTGGGTGGCGAAAACTTAGAAGGTGACTATTCTGAAAAGACAGTTCGCCTGCCGTTTGAAGATTCTGCGACCTCAAGTGAAGATCGTATTGCCTCTATGGGTCTAATGCTGACTGAATCAGAAGGCAAGATGATTGTTGATATGGTTGAGTTCGGTAGCCCAGCAGAAGCGGCTGGTATTGATTTCGATTGGGAAATCAAATCCGTTATCCAAGATGCAGATCGACCAATGAAAGAGTGGGTATTCTTACCAGCTCTGATCATTTTGATTGGTTTAGCGATGAACCAAAGAAGACGTGCTCGTAAGGATGAGATTAGCGCGTAATGGATAAGGCTGAGTAGTGCTTAGCGCTATTTGGCTTTATTACATGGAAAGGATAATTACAGTGCTAAGTGAAAGCTTAGCGCTGATTAAAAAGAGACGAATACATGTATAAACAAATCCTTGTTCCTGTTGATCTTAATGACAAAGGCTTTTCTGATAAGGCAGTCGAACTGGCGGTATGGCACGCAAAACACAGCAATGCTGAAATCCACATTCTGAACGTACTACCAGGCATTCACATGTCGATGGTGGCGTCTTACTTCCCGAAAGATGCAGCGAACCAAATGAAGCTTGATGTTAAAAATCAGCTGAAAGAGTTTGCTGACAAGCACATTGACGATGAAGTGGTGTATAAAGTTCACGTTGCCGAAGGCAAGACTTACACAACGATTCTAGATTACGCAGAAAAACTGGGCGCCGACCTTATCGTGATGCCTAGCCATAAGCGTTCAAAAATCGACAAAGTGGTACTTGGCTCGGTTGCAAGCAAAGTAGTACAGAACTCACCAATCAATGTATTGGTGGTTAAACCGCAAGGTTAAGTCATTTAATCGACACACAATCTAAAAAGGTTGGCCTACAGGCCAACCTTTTTTGTTTTGCGTTCGCACCATTTAATTCTTTAATCAACTCACTAAGTTCTGCGGATTACCCTCAACAAACCCATCAATATTATCGATTAAGATATCAGACAGTTTTTGAATCGAGCTGTCGCTGCCCCACGCCACATGTGGAGTGAGTAATAAGTTCGGTAAGTGGCTATTAGCCAATAGTGGATTTGAGTTGTCGGCTGGCTCTTGTGTAAACACATCCATACCTGCGCCTGCAATCTCATGTTTTTTCAAAGCCTCAACTAGGGCTTGTTCATCTACTAGACCTCCGCGCCCGGCATTAATTAATACCGCGCTCGATTTCATCATTGTGAGCTCTCGCTCTGAAATCAGATTTTGGGTCGCATCAGTCAATGGGCAATGTAGACTGATCGCATCCGCTTGCTTCAATACCGTATCAAAAGGTAGATACCCTTCTCGACAAGACTCTGCTCCTTTTCGCTCGGCAAACATCACCTTCATACCAATCGCTTTGGCTAACATTGCGGTGGCTTGACCTAAGCTGCCACTCCCCATCAACCCCAGTGTGCTGCCAGCCACATCTTGAATCGGATGAGTAAAGAAGCAGAACTGCTTGTCCTTTTGCCACTCGCCCGCCTCAATGTCTTTATGATAACCAACAAGGTTTCGTGTAAGTGCAAACAGCATTGCGATGACATGTTCAGGAACCGATTGAATCGCATAGCCTTGCACGTTTGTCACTGCAATGTTTTTAGATTTGCAGTATTCCACATCGACATTATTGACACCGGTCGCTGAAACCGCGATCAACTTGAGTTTTTTCGCACCAGCGAGATTCGACTCATTGAGCACCACCTTGTTAGTGATCACCACATCAGCTTCTTCAACTCGCTCAGACACTTGCTCAGGAGTGGTGAAGTCATACTCCACCCACTCATGTTCAAAGCTCAGAGGTTTTAAATGAATTTGAGATGGGATGGTTGCTCTGTCGAGAAACACAACTTTCAACGTTGGCATTCTTCTTCCTTGGTTAAACCTATGAATCCATCCATTCTAAGCTTTTAGCTTACTGTAGTCTGGAAGCTCAGGCGCAATTTCAAAGTGCCGTTCGATTTGGGGAAATGCTTGAGGATAAAAGTCACAGGGAACAAAGGCTTTGAACAACTGATTATTCGCTGGATGATAAAAGCTCAACTCACACGCATGCAAAGCCAACCTATCACTGTATTCAAACGCTTCTGGTGTCGCGTAAAACTCGTCGCCCACAATTGGATTACCTATTTCCATGCAATGCACACGCAACTGATGAGATCGTCCCGTGATAGGCAGTAGCTTCAACAAGGTGGTTTGAGTATCTGTTTGCTCTACCACATAACGTGTCTGTGAAGGTTTGCCAGCATCCAAACACACTTTCTGCCGAGGGCGGTTCGGCCAATCACAGATGAGTGGCAGATCGATCAATCCTGCTTTTTGTTCAACCGCTCCCCATACGCGTGCGTAATACAGTTTGTGTGTCAGGCGATATTGGAACTGCTTCTTCAAGTGACGTTCTGCCTGCTTGTGCTTAGCCAGCAACATCAAGCCTGAGGTCGACATATCCAAACGGTGCACCACTTGAATATCAGCAAACTCCTCCCCCAAGCGACTCCACATGCTGTCGTAATGCTCTGGCAATCTGCCCGGTACTGAAAGTAGGCCCGCAGGCTTATTCACCACCAGAATGTCGTCATCTTGATAAACAATATCAATCCAAGGTTCGCGTGGTGGTGTGTACTGTTCTAGCGCCATTGAAGCCTCTTATTTACTAGTGAACAAATAATTCACAGTTAATTCGTTTATTAATAAATACAATTTTTGATGTTTTCGTACATAAAAGTTGACGCATTTACAAAACATGGTATTGATAGGGTAACGGAAAATAACAAGCCAACATCAAAGGAACAATGATGGACAGTACGGTTAAAACAACCACAACAAAAACCTCAGCTCCCCTATCCAGTTTAATTAAATCTCTTGGCCCGGGTATTATGATGGCTGCAGCTGCAGTCGGCGGTTCACACTTAGTTGCCTCAACCAAAGCCGGAGCCATCTATGGTTGGCAGCTCGCTGCATTGATCATCTTAGTAAACCTATTCAAGTACCCATTCTTTCGTGCCGGCATCCAATACACGCTTGGTACAGGACAAAGCTTGGTTGAGGGTTACTCAAACCTAGGCCGCCCTTACCTAGTGATCTTTTCGATACTAAGTGCTATTTCAGCCGTCGTAAACACAGCCGCACTACTGCTGTTTAGTGCGAGTTTGCTTAGCTACTTCATTCCTTTTGAGCTAGCAACCAGTACGCTTTGTATGATCGTACTTGCGACCTGCTTGATCATCTTATTTGCAGGACACTATCGTGCTCTGGACACCCTTTCCAAAGCGATCATGGCGATCCTTACGATCACCACTCTAGCCGCTGTCGCCATTGCTATCGGCTCACCTGTCGAACCGGATGCTGCTTTTGTTCCACCATCACCTTGGTCATTGGCAGCAATTGGCTTTATCGTGGTGACCATGGGGTGGATGCCTGCCCCTATTGAGATTTCAAGCATCACCTCTATGTGGCTAAAAAGCCAAAAAGAGAAACAAGAAGTCACTGCTCAATCTGCCTTATTCGACTTTAACGTCGGCTACATTGGTACGGCACTGCTTGCTTTAGTATTTGTCGCTTTAGGCGCGCTGGTACTTCACGGTTCAGGCGTGGAACTGTCTCGCTCTGGTGTAGGCTTTACTCACCAGTTAGTTGGTATTTACGCATCGACGATTGGCGAATGGTCACGACCACTCATCGCCATTATCGCTTTCTTCTGTATCTTTGGTAGCACGATTACGGTTATCGACGGCTACTCTCGTGTACTCGCGGAATCACAACGTCTGTTATTCAACAAAGAGTCGAGCCCGCGCATGCTACAAGGCTGGATTATCATTGTCTCTATCGCCGCACTCGCGATTGTGATGTTCTTTAGCGCAGCATTAATGCCTATGCTCGATTTCGCAATGGTACTTGCTTTCGCAACGACGCCATTCTTCGCTCTGCTTAACTTCATCTTGGTGAACAAAGCTAAGCTTCCAGAAGCGTTAGCCATTGGCAGCAAACTAAAATGGTTGTCTGTCGCTGGCCTAGTTTACTTATTCGGTTTCTTAGCCGTATTTGTTTGGTGGAAGTGGTTAATGTAACCAGCTACTTGAATTGTTAATTAAGCTACAGATACAAATAAGGCCTTCATAATGAAGGCCTTATTTCGTTGAAGCATTTCGCTAATTCAAAACTAGTTGTGAGAAACCACAATCAGGCGTAGCGAATCTAGCTGAACCTGAGCTTTGCTGATGTAGCCTGTCAGTTCATTAATCTGAGCTTCGATAACTTCTAACTCTTCATCACGAATATTTGGGTTCACCGCTTTCAGTGCTTGTAAACGCTCTAATTCACCATTCAGGTTTGTCTGCATATCTCTCTGCGCTTGCTGACGCACTTCTTCAACTTTAGGAAGAACTTGTGCCTCACCCGCTTCGATTAGCTTGTGAATTTCGCCTTGTACCGAGTTAACTAGCTTACTTGCTAGGTGACGGTTCACCGGGCTTAACTGACGGTTAAAGCTATCAAACTCAACCTGAGCAGATAGGTCGTTACCACGGCCATCCATCATCAAACGAATCGGAGTCTTAGGTAGGAACTGGCTGATACCACTGCGCTTTGGAGCTTGTGCATCCACTAGGTAAACCAATTCAAGCAGGATAGTGCCAACTGGTAGCGCTTTGTTCTTAAGTAGTGATACCGCAGAAGTACCCACCCCTTCGCTAAGTAGTAGATCAATACCACCCTGAATCATTGGGTGTTCCCAGCTAATGAAGTTCATGTCTTCACGCGAAAGCGCGGTATCACGGTCAAACGTGATAGTTGCACCTTCATAAGGTAAGCCAGGGTAGCTTGGTACCATCATGTGCTCAGATGGTGTTACTACTAACGCATTTTCACCTTTGTCGTCTTGGTTCAAGCCAATGGTGTCGAACAGGCTGAGAGCGAAAGTCACTAGGTTAGTATCACCATCGGTTGATGCAATCTTCTCTGCGATCTCGTGCGCTTTGTCGCCGCCGTTTGAGTGCATCTCTAGTAGGCGATCGCGACCTTTTTCTAGATCTGATTTCAGGCTTTGATTTAGCTTGGCAGACTCTTCAATCACTTCATCAAGTTGCTCTGTGTTACCAGAAGCCAGCATCTCGATAAGAACATCTGAGTACTTATCGTAAACCGTGCGACCCGTTGGACAAGTTTCCGCAAATGCATTCAGACCTTCATCGAACCAACGCGCAAGAATCGCCTGTGATGTGCCTTTTAAGTAAGGAACATGAATGTCGATATCACGCAGCTGACCAATACGGTCCAAACGACCAATACGTTGCTCAAGCAAGTCTGGGTTGAACGGCAGATCAAACATCACAAGTTGGTTAGCGAACTGGAAGTTACGACCTTCAGAGCCGATTTCACTACAGATAAGAACCTGAGCGCCGCCCTCTTCTTGAGCAAAGTAAGCCGCAGCTTTATCACGCTCTAGAATCGACATGCCTTCGTGGAATACGGTTGCACGTACACCTTCACGCTCACGCAGTGCTTGCTCTAATTGAAGAGCCGTACTTGCACGAGAGGCGATCACTAGGATTTTCTCGCTGCGCTTGTCTTGGATCTTTTCAATCAACCAGTTAACGCGTGAGTCGAACTGCCACCAGCTTGAATCTTCACCTTCAAACTCTTGGAAGATCTCTTCTGGATACAGCATCTTCATAGCACGAGCTTCGGGAGCCATTTTGCCACCGATCATGCCAGATACACGCATTGAGGTTGTGTACTGCGTTGGAATCTCCATCGGCAGTAGGTTTACATTACGCTTAGGGAAGCCTTTGATTGCAGCACGTGTGTTTCTGAAAAGAACACGGCCAGTACCATGGCGATCCATAAGGTTATCAATCAATTCTTGGCGAGCTAACGCTTGCTCTTCTTCGCTGCTATCACCTTCGATAACGCGGAATAGAGGCTCAACATCTTGCTCAGAAAGCAGTTCCGTAATCTGGTTCTTCGCGCTGTTTTCAAGCTTCACTCCAGAGAACAGAGCCGTTACTGCATCAGCAACCGGTGCGTATTGGTCTTCTTCTTCAACGAATGCTTCGTAATCGTAGAAGCGATCAGGATCAAGCAGACGCAGACGTGCAAAGTGGCTCTCACGACCAAGCTGTTCAGGCGTTGCTGTTAGTAGTAGCACACCAGACGTATTTTCCGCTAAGCCTTCAACCACTTGGTATTCACGGCTTGGTTTGTCTTGGCTCCACTCAAGGTGGTGCGCTTCATCGACAACCAACAAGTCCCACTCGCCTTCAAGTGCTTGCTCGTAGCGCTTACGGCTCTTACGTAGGAAGTCCAAAGAACACAGAACGTACTGCTGGGTATCAAACGGGTTGTCTGATTCAGCAAACGCTTCAATACAACGCTCTTCATCGAAGATAGAAAAATGCAGGTTGAAACGGCGCATCATCTCTACTAACCATTGGTGTTGTAGGGTTTCAGGAACCACAATCAGAATGCGTTCAGCACGGCCAGACAGCACCTGTTGGTGGATGATCATGCCCGCTTCGATGGTTTTACCTAGGCCCACTTCATCAGCCAGTAAAACGCGCGGAGCGTGACGACGCCCCACTTCATGAGCGATGTATAGCTGATGAGGGATCAAGCCAGCACGCATACCACACAAGCCACGCATCGGGCTCTTGTGTTGTTGGTACTGGTTGCTTAGCGCACGGTAACGCAACACAAAGTTATCCATACGGTCGATTTGACCTGCGTATAGCTTATCTTGTGGCTTGTTAAAGCGGATCTGGTTGCTTAAGAAGATTTCACGCAGAGTGACTTCTGTTTCTTGGGTATCTTCGCGAGTACCTAAGTAGGTTAGCAGCCCTTTGTCTTCGATAACTTCTTCGACAGACAGAGACCAACCTTCTTGGCATTCGATGACATCGCCTACATTAAACGTTACTCGGGTTACGGGAGCATCAGTACGTGCATAAACACGGTTTTCTTCTGACGCTGCAAACATTAGTGTCACTGTGCGAGCATCCATTGCTACAACGGTACCTAAACCTAAATCGCTCTCCGTATCGCTTATCCAGCGTTGCCCCAAAGCAAATGTCATGAATCGACTACCTCAATCTTATAGTTGGAATTTGGTCTTCTTAACTGCAGTTTTAAACAAGAACATTATCGCTCCTGAACTAAAAATATAGCCAAAAATGTCTAGTTTGCAGCCACTTTTTAAGTGCGCTCTCAATAATAAATATCTCGAGAAAATGGTGCAGAAAAAGGTCGCTAATCTTACTCGATGCTGTGATTTAGGTCACGCCTAAAGGAGATGATTTCATGCTTTTTTTCTGTTTTCGCCAGTGCAATCAAACTGTCAAAAATTCATGGTTAATCTATAGGTAGCAGATTGCTGCTCTCAAACGAATACACCATATTCACTCGTAACGATATGGTGCTGTTCCTCTAGATGAAGTTTAGGTGAGTAGTTGACTATCACCAGAATCAGATACTAATCTTTATATGAGCTTTATCTACGTTCAATGAATGCAAGGCAAGCCGCACGTCGGCAAGGAGATGCTATGGGCGAGACCAACCGGAAGCTATTTGTTTTAGACACCAATATCCTACTTCACGAACCCTTCGCTATATTTTCTTTCCAAGAGCACGATGTCGTTATCCCCATGACAGTGCTAGAAGAACTCGACAGAATCAAAGGCAGTAAAAGAGACGTTGCTCGAGATGCGAGAATTGCGATTCGAACGCTCGAAGACCTGTTCAGGGAAGCCACACCAGACCAAATATCGGAAGGCATCCCTTTTTCTAAAGACATAAATGCATCTGGCAGTATTTCAATACTCGCTGACTACGAACTTCAAGAAAGCATCAAAGCCTTTGCCGATGACAAGGCGGGCGATAACCGAATCCTCAACGCTGTCCTCTATCTTCAAAATAAACGCGCACCACGCGAAGTGGTTCTCATCACCAAAGACATCAATATGCGTTTACGAGCAAAAGGCGCCGGTGTACGTTTTGTTGAAGACTATCAAACTGACCAACTGATTGATGATATCCAATACCTCACCAAAGGCTTCCAACAACTGGAAGGCTCATTTTGGGATGGTATCGATAATGTCGAGAGCAGAAGTTTAGGCGGCAAGACGCTGCACACCTTAGCAAGAGCGCCGTTCGAGCCAACCTTCCTCAACCAATATGTGATTGACGAAGAAAGTGACTTTGCCGCTCGAGTCGAGGAGATTGAGCCGGAAAGCATTACCCTGAGAGACCTCAGCCGCGAAAGATTGATGAATCGCAGAGCATGGGACATCACACCAAAGAACGTCTATCAAGGCATGGCGATTGATGCGCTGCTCGACCCTGATATTGATCTTGTGATTCTCACTGGCGCCGCAGGTAGTGGTAAGACACTGCTTGCTATGGCTGCTGCACTTGAACAAACCATTGAACGTAAGCAATTCGATAAGATCATCGTAACCCGCAACACCCCTGATATTGGTGAGTCGATAGGTTTCCTTCCGGGTACAGAGGAAGAGAAAATGTTGCCTTGGTTAGCCGCAGTGACCGATACACTGGAAGCGCTGCACAAGAACGACCACTGCACAGAAGGCTCGATGAAGTACATCTGTGACAAAGCCAATATCCAGTTCAAATCAATCAACTTCATGCGTGGCCGCTCGATTCAAAATGCCTTTGTGCTTTTGGATGAGTGTCAGAACCTCACCGCTTCACAGATAAAAACCATCATCACCCGTTGTGGTGAAGGTACTAAGATCGTCTGCTCAGGTAACTTAGCGCAGATAGATTCTTCTTACCTAACCCCTGTGACTTCAGGCTTAACCTACATGGTTGAGCGTTTTAAAAACTTCGAAGGCAGTGCCAACATCCACCTCAATGGTGTGGTGCGTAGCCGACTAGCTGAGTTTGCGGAAGAGAACATGTAGTGACTCTATACGCTCACTGAATCAGTAATCTAAAAACAAAAAGCGCCTCACATTGGAGGCGCTTTTCAATTTAATATTTTGAAGTAAGTCGGCAGAGGTTAGTCTGAATTACTCAGTACCACCAACGGTTAGCGAGTCTAGTTTCAATGTTGGTTGACCAACACCCACAGGCACACTTTGACCAGCCTTACCACACACACCCACACCACGGTCGATGCTTAGGTCGTTACCCACCATAGACACCTGCTGCATCGCTTCGATACCAGAACCGATTAGCGTCGCGCCTTTCACTGGGTGAGTGATCTTACCGTTTTCAATCATGTACGCTTCAGACGCTGAGAATACGAACTTACCTGATGTGATATCGACCTGACCGCCACCGAAGTTCGGTGCGTAGATACCTTTCTCAACCGTCGCGATGATCTCTTCCGGTGTGTGTTCGCCCGGTAGCATGTATGTATTCGTCATACGTGGCATTGGAAGATGCGCGTATGACTCACGACGACCATTACCTGTCGGTGCTACACCCATTAGACGAGCGTTCAGCTTATCTTGCATGTAACCTTTTAGGATGCCGTTTTCGATTAACGTATTGTACTGACCGTTAACACCTTCATCATCGACGTTCAATGAACCGCGTAGATCCGTTAATGTACCGTCATCGACAATCGTACATAGGCTTGAAGTTACTTGCTCACCAACTTTGCCGGAGAATACTGACGACTCTTTACGGTTGAAGTCGCCTTCTAAACCGTGGCCTACCGCTTCATGCAGCAGAACGCCCGGCCAACCAGAACCAAGAACCACAGGCATGGCACCAGCAGGCGCTGCAACCGCTTCAAGGTTAACTAATGCTTGGCGAATCGCTTCATCAGCAAATTGGTAAGCAACTTGAGTGCCTTTGTCATCACTTAAGAAGAAGTCGTAACCAAAACGACCACCACCACCAGCGCTACCACGCTCACGACGATCACCCTTCTGTGCAAGTACACTAATAGACAAGCGGACCAGCGGACGAATATCACCAGCGTAAGTGCCATCAGTAGCAGCAACTAGCATCTGCTCATGCACACCACTTAGGCTCACCGATACTTCAGTCACCATCGGTTCTTTAGTGCGAATGTAAGCATCTAATGATTTTAGTAATTCTGTTTTCTGCTGTTTCTCCCAGCTCGCTAGCGGGTTAACTGCATCATAGTAAGCTTGGTTAGAGTTGCGTTTGAACGCTTGAACCTTGCCGTTTTGACCTTGTTTAGCAATACCACGAGCCGCAATTGCGCTCTGCTTCAGACCATCCAGTTGGATTTGATCAGAGTAAGCAAAACCGGTCTTTTCACCAGATACTGCACGAACACCAACACCGCAATCGATATTGAAAGAGCCGTCTTTAATAATGCTGTCTTCTAGCACTAAAGATTCGTGCCAGCTTGACTGAAAGTAGATATCAGCATAATCAATTTGGCGGGTAGCAATGCTCGCCAATGTATCTGCGATATTTTGCTCCGTAAGCCCTGTCGGGTTCAGTAGCGCTTCTTCAATTTGATTAATGCTCATAGATGGCTCTTGTTTGTAATTAAAATTGATTGGTAAATCGAGAGTGTTGCGTGATTGGCATATTTTGCCTAATTGACTCACAACTGGATGTGTCTATCTCAACCACCATACTTTTAGGATCTTGGTCTAACTGTGCGACCACTCGTCCCCATGGATCAACCACCATTGAGTGTCCCCATGTTTCTCTTTGGCAAGGGTGTTTTCCGCCTTGACCTACCGCGACAATCCACGACTGTGTTTCAATCGCGCGGCATCTTAACAATGCTTCCCAGTGCGCTTGACCTGTTACCGCTGTAAAAGCCGCAGGCACCACAATGATTTGTGCCCCTTGCTTACGTAACTCTGAATACAAGTGTGGAAAGCGCACATCATAACAAATACTCAAACCTAAGCGACCAAAAGGCGTTTCCGCTGTCACAACTTGGTTGCCCGGAGTGAAAATATCTGACTCTCGATAACACTTATGTGCGTCAGCGACATCCACATCAAACATGTGTAGCTTGTCGTAATGAGCAACGAGGCAACCAAAATCATCAATTACCAAGGTTGTGGTCGTCACGCCGTTAGTTGTGCTTATCGGCATACTGCCAATGACGATCCAAATTCTATGAAGCTTTGCTAGCTCAGAGATTTTCTTTTGCAGTGGGCCATCATTTAAAGGCTCAGCACACTGGTGATAGTCGACTTTACTGCCAAAGACTAACGTGTTTTCAGGGCAAACAACCCACTTAGCCCCCAACCCTTTGCACTTTGCAACTTCTTGAGCAAGGTACTCAAAGTTCAATTCAGGGCTAGGGCCAGATGTCATTTGAATCAACCCAACACAATCCATGTGTATCGCTCCTCCATTCATTATGATTCAGAAATCAGCATTTCACCGTATATTCGCTGATTAGGATACTAAGGTATTTTCAGCTAATTTAAGGTTTATTCGGCTAATTTTCTCAGCTTCTCTGGTAGCTGGAACTCGCCAGAGCTACGAGAAAGCTCGCTCACCGTTGGTGAATCCAATGGTCCTTTCACCGAATAATTTACTTGGGTAAAGACTTCCACAACAGGCGAAATAACTGTGGTCACCGCCAATACGTACAGTGCCGTTTGAGGGGTTACCGCAAAGGCCGTTAACACAGGAATACCCGAGGTAATATCTGGGGTAAAGTTCACCTCAGCATCAACCTGACGTGTGTTGAGGTTAGCGATACCTTTGATTTTCATCTCACCGGCGACCGCATCCATATTCAGATCATTGGTCAGGAAGATACCATTTTGAATCTCGCCCGTTCCGGTGATGCTGTTGAAGGCCATACCTTTATCAAACACGTCTGAGAAATCGAGCTGCATCTTACGAATGATTGAATCTAGGCTAAACAGACCAAGCAATCGAGCAGCGCCGCTCACATCCGAGATAATGCCTTTACCAAACTTAGTTTTAACGTTGCCATCAAGGGTATCCATTTTGATCCCCCAAGGCGAACCATCCCAATTTAATTGACCTTCCAACGCGAATGGGGCTTTTTGAATCCCGGAAGTAATACCAAAGCGCTCCATGAGTTCGCTGTTGTTTTCACCTTCAACATCAACGGTTAATGATGAATGACTCTTGTCACCTTGCAGTTCCCACCAGCCACTCACATCCGCTTTGTTGCCGCCGCTTCGAACCTGGATTTTGTTCCACTCAATACGGTCTTCGTTCCTCGTCATTTCAACATCGACCTTACCAACCTTGTAGCCTTGCAGCCAAAAGTCGTTCAACGTCAGGGTCAGGTTTGGCATAGCATCGTGGATCTTTCTATCCAATTTCGAGATCAATGGCGCTGCTTGCTCTTTTCGTTGTAACAACTGCTGATCTTGATTGTTCTTATCACTCCACTCAGGAACAAACAGGTGCAGACGATCCAGTGAAACCGTCAAATCGTAAGGTGGCAGGTAGTTAATATCCCCTTCTAGCTCTTGGCTAGACACTTCCATTTGCCACGCTTGTTTGTTCTTGCGAGCACTAAAATCGACGTCATTCCAAGAGATACCACCCAAGATCAGCTCTTTACTCTCAAAGGTAATACGGCTTGGCGCTGGAATGGTTGGCGTGTTCATTTGGCTAAGTACAGCCGTTGAAGGCTTTACCGGTTCCATCACAACCGATAACCAATCATCGGCATTGAATTTGTCTGTACGAATCAGTGCGTGATGGCCAACAACCGGGCTAATTTTATAGCCACCGCGACCAAGCACTAAGTTGGTCGCCGTTAACTCAGGCACGTCGCCTGTGATATCAATCTCAGCTTGGTACTTGGTGTTTGGCAATTGCAGGCGCGCGGTAATCGTCTCTTGGTTACCCGATGCCTGTAGCCTTGCAGAGCCACTTTCTAGTGATTTTTTCTCCAAAGGGTACGGGTAATCACTCGCCAAGTATTTTAGATCTGACTGTAAGTCTAGTTGGTAGGTAAAGCCGATATCATTAAGCTGGATATCAATCTGGCTTTGCCATTGCGCATGACCTGACAAGCGACTTAACCATTGCTCACCAATGTAAGGTTCTAGAGGCTTTACGTCCCAATCACCTAACACATCAATATCAACGGCATAGCCAGGACCATCATTCAGGCCTTTAAAATCAAGCGAGATACCTTGGTTAAGTAGATCCGCAGCGAGGCCATTTGCCGTCACTACGTCATTATCAAATTCAATTCGACCCGTGGTGTTCTCGAGCACCATTGGCGGCGCTTCAATCTCAACATGGTTGCCACTTAAGTCGGCGTAACCCCATGCTCTTGCTTCTTTTTCAGAATCAAACGGAATATTCAGCTGGAACTCAGAAGAGACATCACCACTCACTTGAAGTGCGGTTAAGGCTGCGCCTACCGAGCCCACCAGTGGCGAAGACGTCATGTAATCGCGTACTGCGTTGCCAGACGCCGTCGCTTTAGCTTCAATTTCAATATGGCCGCCTTCCCCTAAATAAGGAATGCGTCCTGTGATTCGATCTGCCGTCACATCCATCAGTTGAGCTGAGCGAGAATCCAGATGCATCGCATCATTTTCAAACAACAGATCAAGCTGAAGATCAGTAATCAGTGGCCACGCGGTATCAAAGCTGAATTTCGCATCTTCTAAGCCAACCCAAACCTGGAAAATACCATCGTGGTTAGTGTATGGGTATTGAGACAAATCACCATGCCACAACAGTTTTACGGTATCCGCTTTACCGGCTTGAATCGCAGTTGAAAGGTAGTCTGTTAGATCTTGCCCAAGAGCCAGTGTAGGTAAGTAGCGCCATGTTTCACCGACATTGTAAGCGTCCGCTTCGCCGTAGAAGGATAAAAACGGGCTCGCATCTTTTGGGAAGTCTAAGCGGAATGCGCCTAGTACTTGTAAATCGGGGGTGGCAGCTGTGATTTTGTCTGACCACAGCTTCCAGCCGTTTTCATCTTGCTGCCAAACAATATCAACCTGACCTTGTTTGATATTCAAAGGCGCTTGGAATACGTCACCATAAGGGAACACATCGTCAATAACATGCAGGCTAGCTTTCGCTTCCGAGGCCGAACCAAACACACTACCAGACACTTGGCTAAAGCCTGGGACTAGTTCCCACTGCTCGATAGCAAGATCAGAAAAACTGGCTGAATAACGTAAACTGTCAATTCCCGAACCCATGGAAACACGGATATCAGAAACAGAGCCGCCCGGCGCCAATACGTTAATCATTTTGGTTGATTGTTCAGAGTCAGGCAGCAGCTTAATCAACGGAGTAATAGTCGCAATATCCAGCTCAGAAATGTTGAGTTGCCATGGACCTTGATTCCACTTGAACGCTACGTCGAGTTCCGGCCAAGGTGTGTCATCCGTTCTAAGGTTTAGTGAGTGACCATTTACTTGCCAACCATCATCAGTCGGCGACAACTTAAAGACACCGGACTCAAGCATGAGGTCATGCTCGCCATCTTCGTTCCACGCCAGTTCTGAGGGTAAAACCTCAACATAAGCGCTCACTGGCTTGCTATTTCGCAGCGTAAGCCAGCTATTCAAGCTCACAGTACCCGTTTCAATGCCGGATTCCGCCTGCATATAATGCGTAAGCCATGGCTTAACAGAAATGCTGTCGGCACTGACATAAAACTCACCAGTCACATCAGTCAGTGACCCACCATCAATAAAGTTAGCACTCACTGACAGAGAGTTTAGATTGGCATCTTTGATACTCACCACACCTTCAGCAAGGTGATGTTTGTCTGAATTTTGCCATTTTAAGGTTTCTATATCGAGCTGACGTTCTTCACCCGAAACAGAGTGATAAAGAATAGAAGAATCTTTTGCAGTTACATCGACGAGTGTTTTTAGCAGTAAATTATCGAGCTCTTGTATCACTCGCTTGGAAGACTCGGGATCTGTAGGTTCGTCTTTGCCATTTTGTCCGGCAAACAGATCAATTGAGCGGATATCAAGATACATTTGATTCATGACTAGATCGGCCACAACCGGGCGCATCTGCACGAGCGATTGAATCAAGTCAAACTCGACTTCAACACGCTCAACAGAGAAGGTCACATCTTCTGCATTGGGGAGGCTAGCTTTAACGCCTTGCAGAGCAATAGAGGGGTGAGTGTTACGCCAAAAACCGCCCACATCTTGAATCGAAAAATCAAAACCGGAGTGTTGGTTTACCCAAAGCTCAATTTCAGATTGATACTTGTTTAAATTGGGCAAGGCTACACGCAGTGTAGTAACGGCAATGGCTAGCGTTACTAAGAGAGTAACCACTAACCATAAACATGCACGTAGAATCAGAGTAACGCTTGAGCTCACAAAATTTCCATTACATCATAACAACATCAAACTGCTCTTGTATGTACAGAGGCTCAGCCTGGATTTTAACTTGCTTACCAATAAAGACTTCAAGCTCCGCAAGCGCATGAGATTCATCGCCCTCTAACGCCTCAGCTACGGCAGCTGCCGCATAGACCACAAATTTATCGGCGTCGTACGCACGATTCACTCGCGTGATCTCTCGAAGAATTTCATAACAAACGGTTTCAACTGTCTTCACACTGCCGCGGCCTTCACAAGCAGGACAGCTCGAACATAGGATATGCTCAATACTTTCACGAGTACGTTTACGAGTCATCTCAACCAACCCAAGCTGCGTGAAGCCATTAATATTGGTTTTCACACGGTCTTTGTCGAGCGCAGCCTCTAAAGAAGTTAGTACTCGCTTACGATGTTCCTCAGACAACATATCAATAAAGTCGATAATGATGATGCCACCTAAGTTACGTAGACGCAGCTGACGAGCAATCGCTTGAGTCGCTTCTACATTGGTGTTGAAAATCGTCTCTTCTAGATTACGACGACCAACAAACGCGCCAGTGTTGATATCAACCGTGGTCATCGCTTCAGTTTGGTCGATAATCAGATATCCACCAGACTTTAATTCGACTTTACGATCCAATGAACGCTGAATTTCGTTCTCGGTATCGTACATATCAAAGATAGGCTTATCACCTTCATACAGCTCAAGCTTGTCTGTCAGCTCAGGCACGTATTCAGAGGTAAACTCTTTTAGGTTTTCATATTCTAGACGAGAATCGACCTGAATCTTGCTCAGCTCAGTACCGACGAAGTCACGTAAGATACGTTGGCTTAAGCAAAGCTCACCATACAAACGAGTACGCGCCTTGTGCTTACCACGACGCTCTAATACTTTTAGCCATAATCGCTTCAAGAATGCGGCATCTTGTGCCAACTCATTTGAATCTGCACCTTCTGCTGCGGTACGGATGATGAAGCCACCGTGTTCGTCACAGTAACGAGACACAACTTTTTTAAGACGGTTACGTTCAGACTCGCTGTCGATACGTTGAGATACACCAACATGACTTGCGCCCGGCATAAATACCAGATAACGAGACGGTAGAGTGATATCAGTGGTTAAGCGAGCACCTTTAGTACCAAGAGGGTCTTTGACCACTTGCACCACAATGTCTTGCCCTTGACGGACAAGCTCTGAAATATCACGAACCTGAAATTGTTTCTTTTCGTTTTCAGCGACACATTCAGTGTGTGGGACAATATCAGAGGCGTGTAAAAAAGCTGCTTTCTCAAGGCCTATATCCACAAAAGCCGCCTGCATTCCCGGAAGAACACGGCTTACACGTCCTTTATAGATATTTCCTACGATACCGCGTCGAGCATCTCGTTCGACATGGATCTCTTGAAGAGCCCCCCCTTCAATCATGGCCACACGAGTTTCACTCGGGGTCACGTTCAGCAACAATTCAGCACTCATGGTGCACCTCAGGTTAGTAATTATAAGAATTCTTGCAGTAGCTGGTCCGTTTCAAATAAAGGTAAGCCGACAACGGCGTAATAACTACCTTCGATTCGGGTGACAAAGCGTCCGCCCAAACCTTGGATCCCATAGCTACCGGCTTTATCGCATGGCTCCCCTGTTTGCCAGTATTGTTCTATTTCTTTTTCACTGAGGGGTTTAAACCATACGTCGGTAATAATGATTTCTGTTCTTTGTTTTTCTTCTGAAACCACAGAAACCGCCGTCATCACTTGGTGACGTTCATTCGCTAACTGAGTAAGCATGCGCTTAGAGTCAGTAAAATCGGTGGGTTTCTCAAGCACTTGCCCTTGGCTTACGACGACTGTGTCAGAACCAAGAACGACTATATCAGAGCCATGATCTACAGTATCAGAACTAGGAACGACATGCTGCCTTTCAGAAGGGTTATCTTTCAATAAAGACAACGCAGCTAAAGCTTTATCTAAAGATAGTCGCTTAACATATTCTTCGGCGGTTTCTTGAGCGTGTTTACACTCTTCAACATCGGTTACGAGGACAGAAAACTCATAACCGAGTTGAGATAGCAATTCTTTGCGGCGTGGAGAGCCGGATGCCAAAACTAAATGTTTCTTTTCCATCGTCACGCTACCTCACATGCCAATGGCGACGCACGCGTCTCATTAATAAAAACATCCAAGGCCAAAGTATACAGTTTATCAATGCGCTCCATAACGATAACGGATTGAAAACAACATCTTGGATCAAATATTCACCAAAGAAGATCAACACCTCAAACAAGACCGTTAACGCGGCAATGATCATCGCTTGCTGCCATAACGCCATGTTACGAATGACGAGGAAGTTCATCGCAATAATGTACATCACTATTGCCATCATCATGCCTCGAATACCCAGAGTAGAGCCGATCAAAAGGTCCCACAATAAGCCTAAAATCAAAGCACTACCCACGTTAACACGATGCGGTAGAGCCAAAACCCAGTAACACGTAACCAGCAGTAACCAAGATGGTCTAAATAAATCTAAGCTACCAGGCCAAGGGATCGTCTGCAGAATCAGTGCTATTAAAAGTGAGCAGAAAATTACTACCTTGCTTCTCAAAACGCTATTGGCCATCTTCGCCCTCTAACAATGCTTGTTCTATGCTCGATTGATCCGCTTGCATCTGTTTGTTTTCATCAGGCCATACAAGCAGCAGGTATCTGAGCTTATCGAACTCAACCACAGGCTCTGCTTTAATCACAGCGAACTCACGTTTCGGGTCGTAATCAACGGCCGTAACATAGGCGACTGGATAACCTTCTGGATATACCCCACCAAGACCTGATGTCACCAACAGATCTTCTTCTTGTATATCGGTACTGGTTGGAATGTGCTCTAGCTGGATCTCATCAATCATGCCATTGCCCGAAGCAATCACACGGATGTCATTACGAATAACCTGAACAGGAATCGCATTGTTTGCATCAGTGAGTAGTAATACACGACTATTATGAGCAGCAACGAAAGTGACTTGGCCGACAATGCCTTTTTCGTTGATCACCGGCTGACCTTCATACACCCCATCAATCTGACCTTTGTCGATCACGACTTGATGGCGATATGGTGAAGTGTCTACCGCCATAACTTCTGTGACGACTTTCTTCTCATCACGGATAAACGGCGAGCCTAACAGCTTACGAAGGCGCTTGTTTTCTTCTTGATATTGCTCAAGCAGAATCAGCTCGCTCTTCAGACGCAAGACTTCTCGTTTAATATTATGGTTAGATTCAATTAACCCTTTGCGAGTGCTAAAACGGTCGTAAACACCATCGAACATAGTGCGAGGCAAGTTGGCTGCATATTGAATAGGCGCAACCATGCTGTTTAATAGATAGCGAACATTTGAGAAAGCATCTAAACGACTATCAGCCAGCATAAGGCTGGCTGATAAAATTACAGCAAAAAACAGGCGCAATTGTAGAGAGGGACCTCTACCAAAAATTGGCTTCATTCTATATTTGGTCCTAGAGCTACATTTGATCCTATAGACAAGGTCCTAGGCTCTTTACATAAAACTAGATAAGACAAGAGCCTAACACTAGATATTATTCTTCGCTGAACAGATCGCCGCCGTGCATGTCGATCATCTCTAGAGCTTTACCGCCACCTAGAGCAACACACGTTAATGGCTCTTCTGCAACAACAACAGGGATACCTGTTTCTTCTGTTAACAGGCGATCAAGGTCTTTAAGCAGTGCACCACCACCCGTTAGTACCATACCGTTTTCTGAAATATCAGAAGCCAGCTCTGGTGGACACTGTTCTAGTGCAACCATGACTGCAGATACAATACCTGATAGCGGTTCTTGAAGCGCTTCTAGGATTTCGTTTGAGTTTAGGCTAAAGCTACGAGGAACACCTTCAGCAAGGTTACGACCGCGAACTTCGATCTCATTGACTTCATCACCAGGGTAAGCTGAACCGATTTCGTGTTTGATCTTTTCTGCCGTTGCTTCACCGATCAAGCTGCCGTAGTTACGACGAACGTAGTTGATGATCGCTTCATCAAAACGGTCACCACCAATGCGAACAGAAGACGAGTAAACCACACCGTTCAGTGAGATAACCGCAACTTCAGTAGTACCACCACCGATATCAACAACCATTGAACCTGTTGGCTCAGAGACACGTAGGCCAGCACCAATCGCAGCAGCCATAGGCTCATCGATTAGGTAAACCTCACGAGCACCAGCACCTAACGCTGATTCACGGATAGCACGACGCTCAACCTGTGTTGAACCACAAGGTACACAAACCAAAACACGAGGACTTGGTTTAAGCACACTGTTGTCATGCACTTGTTTGATGAAGTGCTGAAGCATTTTTTCCGTTACGTAAAAGTCGGCAATTACACCGTCTTTCATTGGACGGATCGCTGAGATGTTACCAGGCGTACGACCAAGCATTTGCTTAGCAGCGTGGCCAACAGCAGCGACACTCTTTGCAGAACCCGCACGATCTTGGCGAATAGCTACAACTGAAGGCTCATCAAGAACAATGCCTTGGCCTTTTACATAAATAAGGGTATTGGCTGTACCTAAATCAATCGATAGGTCGTTTGAAAACATGCCACGAAGTTTTTTAAACATATTCTTCGCTCATCCTGCAAGAATTAGAAGACAAAAATTGCACTAAATGTACCAATGCCTTGCTGTCACGGCAAGGCATTGAAGTATAAACATGGACTGAAACCCGCAATTTCTTACAGATTCCTAACTTAAGGGGCAAAAATTATATTTTTACTGACCTGTTAACCCACTTTCACCTCGGTAGATCACACGATCGTTACCACGGTAGATACCAAATGTGACGACGGTGGATGGATCTTCATCACCCAGTTGGCGCCAGTTGTAACGTAGCCATGGTTGATCTTGATCACTGCCACTACATGAGATGTTATTTCCGCCATCGCTATCAGGCTCAGAGTCATCCATTCTTAACCACAGACGAACTTGCTCACGTGGCGCGTCTGTTCCTGCTGGCGTATTTTGATTTGCTGTGACCTCTTCTTCTCCATCATCCACATTTCCATTACCGTTAAGTGAAACTAAAGTGGTTGCCGCCCCTTCACTGTGCCAAATAACTTGTTTACAAGTATTAGCCCCATTGAAGGTACTGCGGTCATCATCCTCGTTAACAATAAACTCGCTGCCATCCCAGAACTCAGCGCGCAATGGAATAGTTAGAGTAGTATCAGAATTGCCACCAATATCATCGAGCGCCATTCGACCATATCGGGCAGGAGGTTGAACTGGGAATGCAGCTGAATCGGTAACAGGGTCTGAATCCGTAAATGACACAGGATCAACTCCTGTCACTGTTAAACCAAAATTAGTGGCTATTGAGCTAGCATCACTGGTATTGAAAGGACCATCTCTGCGGCTAACGTCATCTGAATCCGTAACTCTTTGCAGCTCAGCTGCATTGTCATTCAGTAACCAATGTTTACGATCAACAGACCAAGACCCAGCGTCCGTATCTAGCAAGAAATCATTATCTATACTGGTGTCATCCAGAATACCAAAACTAGCTTGCAGGTCTGAACTGAAGAATCGGTAGTTATTGAGCGCATCATCCGTATCACTCTCACCTGATGCCATTGGATATACTTGGTGAACTGTAGAGTCATAAGGTTGACTTAGGTACGCAATATTATTTTGATTTGTAACATTCCACTCAGGGTCACCTTGCATGAAGTATTTGGGGTAAAAACGGCCGATAGTTTTAGACCCAGTGACACCTGAATCACCATTTGGAGGGGCAATGGTGCTATAAAAGTTACCCGTTTCAATTGCAACCAATTCAAAACTTCCTACCTCTGAGTAGGTTAACCCATCAAGTTGGTACCCACCATTTGACTGATCACTAATTGAAATACTCGGAGATATCGTGTCGGGCATCAAATAGCCAAGTACACCCTCACTTGGTGTGTCTAAATAATGGGAAACACTGATCGAAGCTTGAGACACAAAATAATTCGAAGGAACACCTACATTATTTGAACATACGGAATTTACATTAGCTCCGGTAATCATGGGTTTCACGTCCACATCAAAGCTCTCCCCCGCTGCAACAAAGCCACTACTACTGGATTCTGTACTCGTTCCACTTGAATCGCTATCAGTACATACAGCAAACTCATAAGGTTTAGATTTGACAACAAAGCTACCAACCAACCCCGAACTTGCGGAATCAGGCTGTTCATAAATAGGACACCCTTCAATTTCAGAACAATCAAAGCTAGGATCATTGATAACTACATTAACTTGCCCAACATTGCTCCAATTTACTTCAGTTGTAGCACCACCATTATCAAAATTTAGATCTGTAACTGAGAAGTCATCAAGTGATCCATCTTCAGGGGTAGGCATTTCAAGAAAGTAATCTTTAGAAGCATCAAATGATAAGTTTTTAGTATAGCCATTTACTGGGCTAACAACGCCTTGATCACAAGCTTGAGCCGTCACCTCTACCACTAACTCTTGAGAGTCTTGAGCTGCATTCATATGTATTTGGCTTGGGCTTGTATCAAACTTATAGGGCACATAAAAAACTTGTGTCGATGTTGCGGGCTCTGAATCGTAGACTCCCCCAACACTGAAACTACCAACCGTATCAGAGTCTAAATACAAGGTTCGAATGCCACCATCAAACGTATAATCCGGAGTTTCACACGCATTGTTAGCTTCACCCTTACACCATCGCGTTCCCGTTGGGGTTACCGTCGCTTCAAACTGCTCATTAGAGTCGACCAATTCGCCATTCTCTTCTAGGCGAAACTCAACCGGAATTCGCTCACAGGTTAGGCTATATAATTGTTGAGGTTCTACAACCAATAATCCTTGCTGTACTGGGGGTTCACAAGAATAATCAGGTTTGATTATCGTTACACCATTATCAAGCACGGCGACTCTCGCTGTCACGGCACCATGAATAGCTGTCTGATTTAAATCTACAGTATCTGCGAGAATAAATCCTTTGAAAGTAGAGTTCCCAACGTCAAATATGACCTCACCTTTAGGAGCGTATATAATGGGATAAGCGAAGTCAGATTGTATATCAACTGCCAAGTTAAACTTCATACGTGTTATCACATTTATTTGAGAGTTGCCCTCAAAGGCATATACCAAATCTCCTGCATCATGCTCATAATTATCAAAGGTCACCGTGGAATTATCAGGAAAAACCAGTTCTACACCCGCCCCTCCACTAACTTTAACATCTGAGATATAACTGTCTTCATCTAAGACGACTCGAACTAGATTATAATCATTCCCCTGCTTGTTGATAACGAGCTTAGACAAGTTACTCTCAATGAAAACATCTATTGTTTCACCGTTAATTTGGTAAGAACATATCTCTGAGTCCGCTCCGCAGCTCTGCAAAATATCCGAAGCCTTGCCCGTAATGGTTAAACTTTCTGATGGATTTTTTTCTGCAATAGAGGTTACGTAACTGCCTTTAATCTTTCTTAATTCAAGTTGGCTATCATTATTACCAACATCACATTGATGTTCATCACACACTGGAAAATTATAAATATGATAAAACTCACTCGCATCATCAAAACCCAATAATAAAAAGTCATCTTTTGTTGTCCATTTATCATTAAAGAGCTCATAGCCTTCAGAGACCTTTTTTAAAGATTGATTAATATAGTTATTAGACCAGCCGCTAAATTTTGTTTGCTGGCTGGTAACCGTCAATGAGCTATTCACACCAGTCCAACTCTGAATGGGCTCGGGAAACAAGTTACACACGTTGGCAACAGGAACCACCTCAGGTAACTCAAACGCAAAGTAACCCACTTCTTCCGGAATATGCGTGCGGTCTCTAAAGTCCTCATCTACAACAAAGCTAACTTGGTTCGTGTTAATGTTACATCGACGTAGCCAGCCTCCGTGTCCACCAGCCCTCTCTTGTTTATTAGCTATGATCCCGTCAATATTCGTTAGAGAGGTGGTAGCATACTTATCCTCACAACCATCCAACATTGGGTCATTACCGCTTTGACTTGGCGTATCATACCCTCTTGCAAATTGAACCTTAAAACCATCAACATCAAGGTTAGTATTGGTGGCTAACGTCGCTAAAAACGCGATCTTCTCATCGTCATAATCATCGTTACTGCGGTGAGAAGCACTTAGCTCCAAAAACAAATCAATGTATGACGTTTCATCGGTTCGCCTAACCTTGCCAGAGGTCATCCATTTATCATTGTTATTTCGAGTTTGAATTTGATGCAATACCACCGGATTAGAAGAAAAGCCAGCTCCGCCAAAATCGCTATAAAGGACTCTATCATTACTATTTGAGCCTGATTTAGCACTGGCTGCATCGGTGTTCAAATAACCCGCTATGACTTCATGGCCATTAAAATCGGCCACACCGGGCTCAATCGCAAGGTAACTGACTTCTGTTATCGGTTGGCTATCTAAATCTGAACCACCGCCATTCTTTGGCGCCTTAATCTGCTTGATGGTCGCTTCGGTTTTGCTTACCTCGGTAACCATTAACGTTGCAGGAGCATCCGCGTCAGGGGCACTTGAATCAATGGTTGGCATCACAAACACCAGTGGCGTGTTGGTATAAGACTGAGTCAGTGGGATCTTACATTCTCCACCAGAGCACTGAACGATACCAAATTCATACTGAGCATCGTTTGAATAAACCGGCGGTGGCTCGATATCCGAGCTGTCACATTCTAGTTCAGTACTGTCCCCACTATTAATATCGACGCTTTGCGGGTGAATACCTTTAAAGTCTGCGGGGTAATTGCCTAAAAAAGTAAAACCCTGCCCATCGTCAACGTAGTAGTCTGCGGTTCCGGCATCATTTCCCGCTCCCGGCTGATAAATCAGTTGAACACTATAGTCTCCCCCACCAACCATGTAACGAGGATCGCGAATAAAGGGCGTATCTCCCACCGTAGGCTCATTAATATCATTGGTCCAGATGGTGTATTCCGGGCGGTTATTTCCGGGCTCTTGCTCTGCAAACACAGATTCAACAAGCTGGGCGGAATTGATATTAAATGATATTTTAAATTCACCGCTCGGATCTACGTTACAAGTCGACGCTGTCGCGATCAAAGGGAATAGGCAGAAACAGGCAACTAAAATATATCTACATGCTTTCATCGTATTGACTCCTTCACCCAAACTTCTTGAATACGCTGTACTTGGTTGATACCTGAGCCACAAATGGCTGTTGATTCAATCTTAAAAAAACCAACATCATCTAAAATTCCGATCGGAGTACAAGTTAACTCTTCAACTGTACAGATAGTCGACATCCCACTGCTCACTTGATTTGAATTTAAGTTACCACACGCTGCACTAACACTTGTTGAAACCGCGGGAGATACAGTCAAAGGGTACACTTGAGTAAGTGCCCACTCATTCGCAGAGTGTGCTAGCAACCAAGCCTGTGTCCCAAGTTGCTTACGGGTCAATGTATCGTGATTTGACCATTGGACTTGCACTAGAGAAGTCGCGAGGAAGCCCATCACCACGATAACAAATACCGCGACGACCAAAACACTCCCTTGTTGAGATGATTTACTATGGCGCATTGAGTACCTGCACATCTTGTTGATAAACACTGATTTCGTTGTTTTGCTCAAGCACAAGTTCGATATGAATCACACCACCGCGCTGTAAGCTTGGCTCTTCGTAACGAAAATTACTTTCAGAATAATTGATGCTATCCGCAACGGTAACTCCATTACGCTGGATTAGACCTTGATTTTGAATAGTATCGTTTACTAAACAGTAACTCACCGGAGCACTATCACTGTCATCGTAAATATAATGACGTTTAGCAATAGATTGACTACTCAAACTTACCGAAGAAGCGGTAAACACATTGCTCGTTGAGACTAACCCCGACACAGGAATTCGCTTAGTTGAACCAGCCACCAACTCCGAGTACGCGGTTGGGTTAATAATAAGGAAATCATCTGCATCGAGTATTGGGGAGTCTTGGCCGATAATAAAATTCAGTTCATCTGTCGCTTCATCAAGGTGATAAAAGCCTGAGTACTTAATAGCGTAAAAGGTAAGACATTTTTGAGCAAAAACCGAAGCCGGAGTAATACTCGAATCAAAACTATTAGGGACCGCATGACTGATTTCTCGCGACATTTTCTCAACAACAAACTGCCCTTTTACTTGCACCTTTTGTCTATCGATAGTGTCGACATAACCTTTCATGCCATATTCAACAAAGCCTGCGATCGCTAAACCAATCACACCTACGACGACAATCGTTACAATCATCTCAATTAAGGTAAAACCACGTTGCTTCATCAGTAGTTCCCCTTGTAAGCGATAACGCTGTAGCGGTTGTTGCCACCAAAGATCTGTAACTCAACACGCTTCATCGTGCCAATAGCATTATCGTTAATACCATCCATGTTTTGATCGTAAAATACGGAGACTTCAACTCTAAAATTGGCATAAGTGCCTTCAATATTTTCATCTAGGATATTAGCAATTGGGTACTTAATAGGAGATACACATGCTGATTCAGTGGTATCGGTGTACCAACAGCCAATATAATCATCGACATCATTAAAAGCAGCGGGCGTTGCCTCTGCCCCATCCACTCCGAGTTCATTAGGAGCAGAACAAGCAGTCGCATCTGCGTCCCCACAGCGCACCAAACCACCATCAAAATCACTATGTTCATCAAAACCACGTGCCAATATTTGATTCATCAAACTCTGGCCTAGCGCCACTGAACGGTTTTGATAATGTGGGTCAGCAGAACTTGCAACTTGTGGTGCTAAAAAGCTAGTAATAGTGACCATCGCAATGCCCAATACGATAATCACCACAATGCTTTCAATTAGAGTAAAGCCACGTGAACGAATCATAGACACACTCCCTCACGCACATAACCTTGAGAATTAATGCAGACTTGGGCGCTATTGCTCGAAGTGGTTGAGTCAATCGTAATATTCACACCTGCACTTACCGAAGGGTTACCCAACAGGTCAAAGTCGATAACCGTATTCGCTGGAGAAAATGAAATATCTGATTCACGCACATAATCACTACGTGCATCGGCCTGTGTTTTTTGAGCGCTATTCGAAAGATTTAAGTTACACGCGGCCACAGAGCCTAAACAATCACTATTAATAGCAAGGCGAAAACTGTCATTAGCCGCTGAAACGTTCGATTGCATTCGATTGACTTGGATTTGGCGAATTACGGAAATGGTTTGCTCTTGCGCAGTAAAAGTAGAAAAGCTAGATGTACCGACGAAGCGACTTGCGGCAAAGGTGGAAACAATACCGAGGATAATGATAACGATGATCAGCTCTACCAGAGTAAAGCCTTTGGATGTGGGGCTGTTATCCATAATGAGCCTCTAACTGCCAAGCGAATACTAATTATACAAGATAACGAATGTAGTGATCTTATGTATATGAATAGTTTTGATATTTATGTGCTTTGGATAGAAAAAAGGCCAGCATCTGCTGGCCTTCCATAATCATTTCAAATGATTACTCACAAGCTACCAAGTCAATTGAAGGTTCATCGCCCTCTGACTGAGCTTGTTGATAAGTAACGTGACAAGTAGCAGCATCATTTGCAAAACCGTAGGCAACGGTACCAGCAGATTGACCTGTTACTTCTGTCCAATCATCAGTCAAGCCAGATACAATTGCAGTTAATGCTGCAGATGTACCTTCAGGATAACCCCAAACCACATTAATAGTACTTTGACCAACTGAAATTGCAGTAGGCGCTTCAGTTCCTTCTTGCCCAGCAATAGCTGCCTTACCATAAGTAATACCCGCAGCTCCAGCCATAGCCCCCTTAAGGCCCTCTGCTGAAGCTCGTTTAGCATCATCTTGCAGATTCAAGAAACGTGGTGCCGCAGTTACAGCAAGAATACCTAGAATAACAATTACAACCACTAGTTCGATTAGGGTGAAACCGCCTTGTCTTTTCATAGTTAAGCTCTCTCTATGTTTAATTTTACGCAGACTTACTGCAAAGTTACGGTCACACGACCAGTTTTAATTTCGTAAACAAACTCATGCTCAGTACTGCCTTCTAATTGAACGTAAGTACACGTTGCATCACCTGAATTCGCTTGCGCTGAATATTTGTAATTTGAATCACTAGCAACAACTGAAACCTCACCAACTTTAGGTGGATTTTGCAGCAAGTTTTCCATCAACTCAGAACATGTTTCATCTGAAATATCTTGTGGAGCAGTGCTCGAATTATTGTTCAGAGTCCACGGATAGCCATCTCTAAAATCCGTATCGACATTGTTACTGTTTTTTGATCTCGTTAACCAAAAATCAACACCATCATAATTTACAGTATTGTATGTTTCAACACCTATCTTCTCTGATGGCCTAGCCTCTGCTTCCCACTGTGCTCTTGCCGACAGTACTGCTGTCGCAAAACCACCAGCGACACCTTCAATACTGGATTTTTTAGCCTCATCGGTCACATCTAAGAAGCGGGGTAAAGCCGCCACTGCCAATAAACCAACGACAACAATTACGATGACTAATTCGACAAGGGAGAAACCCTTTTGATTTTTAAGCATTTTCTACCTACTCATCTAATTACTAACGCGCATTATACATTTGCACACGTATAAAACCATAAAAACAGTGTCAATATTCTCACAAAGCCAAAATATTGGCTTTTACACTAAACCTTTCTCTTTCGAGTAATATATCTACCTGATATTTATCACCATAATGATAACTACAATAAAACTGTATGTTATCACTTTTATCTTCAACACTTGGAGAGCTTAGCCCTAAAATGCTCCCTTGAGGATATAATTGATCCAGCCAATAATTACAGTCTCGCTCCGTACCTTGGATAGGCATTACCCACCCAGTTCTGCTGTAGATCTTTGGGGGTTCCGAGCCTTCTTCTTGCCCAGCACCCGATAACAAATACTGCTGTTTGAACAAATTGGCTTGCTCTAAAATCCGCTTGCTCGCGACGATAAATGCCGTGTTAGTCGCTTCTTCTTCTACCGTTTTGAATGCCGAAAGTACACCGACAATAAGAAAAAGAATAACCACAGTCCAAATAACAAAACGTGAGCGTTGTAGGTTATTTAGCATTCCCTAGCCTTTGATCGCATCCAACATTCCCCACATCGGCAAGAAGATACCTAGCGCCAAAATCAGCACCATGCCTGCAACGATGGTTAACAAAATGGGTTCAATTCTGGCGGTTAAGGTTTTCAGATCGTAATCGACTTCGCGGTCATAAAAATCAGCCACTTCAAGTAATAGCTCATCAATACGACCCGTCTCTTCACCGACGGAGATCATTTGTATCACGAGCGGTGTGAAAATTTCGCTGTTAATCGCGGTCGACGAAACCGTACTACCGGCTTCAATGGCCGATTTCATGGCTTGAACTCGCAACTCTAGAAAACGGTTATCTAAAGCTTCCGCCGAAAGCGCTAGCGACTGGTTCAGTGGAACACCCGCTTTAAGCATCAAAGCAAAAGTACGCGAGAAGCGTGACAACAGTGCTCGATTCACTACCCCGCCAATGACCGGCATTTTTAAGCGTAATCGATCCCACTTTTCCAAGCCTTTGTCTGTCTTCACCCAAGCTTTAAAAGCGAAGATAAGACCAAAGATCACTCCAAGCATTAAGCCCCAGTAATTCACAAAGAACTCAGACATACCAATCAAGATACGAGTAGGCAGCGGCAAGTCGACACCAAAGCGCGCAAACATGCTTGAGAACTGTGGAATAACCTTGATGTTAAGAATGAACATTGCAATCAAGATAAAACTGATCACGAATGTTGGGTAACGCATCGCAGTCTTAATTCGTTTGCGAGTCTCAACTTCTTGTTCGTAATATCCAGCTAATTGCAGTAAAGCCTGATCTAGACGGCCTGTGTTTTCACCAACGCCAATCATCGAGACAAACAACGGACTGAATACCTTTGGGTGCATCTGCATTGACGCCGCTAAGCCGCGACCATTGGTTAGCTCAGCAACCACCTCTTCCAAGGCGGCTTTCAGCTGCTTATTTTCGCAGTTTTGAGTGAGGCCTTTCATCGATCTTAATAGTGGTACACCCGCTTTGGTTAGGCTGTATAACTGTCGACAAAACAGAACCAACACCTCTAACGGTACACTCGGAAAGAACAGACTCGATACATCCATATCTAAGACTGAACCACCACTTTTGCCCAGTTTGATAGAGGTTGGAATGATCCCTTTACTCATCAAGCTTTCAGCAGCAAGATCTTCGTTATTCGCGTCTAATTGCCCACTTACTTGACTACCATCAGAGCTGCGACCTACATAACGATACGTTGGCATATCATTCTACCCCTACAGATAAATTGGGTCAGTGGCACCGGACGCATCACCTTCGCCAAGATGCATTATCTCATCAAGACTCACGACACCTTGCAGAGCCAATTCCATCGCAGAAGCCAATAACGGTTTATAGTTTTCAGACTGTCTCGCCTTTTGAGCAAAACCTACCGCATCATTAGCTCTCAGCGCATCCATCATGTTTTGCTCTAGCTCCAACATTTCAAATACACCAATTCGCCCGCGGTAACCGGTTAAGTTACAGTTCTGGCAACCACGGCCTTTCATAAACGGCACACCTACTTGGTTAGGGAAACGGACGCTCAGCCATTGCTTGCGAGGTTCATCTAACTCATCCTCAACCTTACAATCTGTACACACTTTACGAACTAATCGCTGTGCGACTACTGCTCGAACAGCGCTCGCGACCAAGTAACCCGGAGCACCCATATCCATCATACGCAACGCGCTGTCTACCGCATCATTGGTATGTAACGTACTTAATACTAAGTGGCCGGTCAGTGCAGCTCTCAAGCCTATCTCAACGGTTTCGTGGTCACGCATCTCACCGATAAGAATAATATCGGGATCCTGACGTAGAAAGGTTCTCAAGATAGTAGAGAAATCGAGATTGATCTTAGGGTTTACCTGAACTTGATTCACACGAGGTAGGCGGTATTCCACCGGGTCTTCCGCAGTAATGATCTTTTTACCCGGTTCGTTTAATTCACTTAACGCGCCGTATAAGGTTGTTGTTTTACCTGAGCCGGTTGGGCCGGTAACCAAAATCATGCCATGTGGACGGCGCAATTGTTGACGCAGACGAACCAACAGATCACTCGGTATGCCCGACTCTTCTAGTTTACGTAGGCCTGCTGACTGGTTAAGAAGACGCATAACCACTGATTCACCGTGCTGTACTGGCATGGTCGACATACGAATATCAACCGACTGACCTTTAGCTCGGATATTAAAGCGACCATCTTGAGGAAGACGTTTCTCTGAGATATCGAGGTTTGCCATCAGCTTCAAGCGCAGTACAAGTGCCGAAGCAATATTCACCTCATTCAGCAATGTTTCATGCAGCACACCATCAATACGCTGACGAAGACGCAATACGTTTGAATCTGGCTCGATATGAATATCCGAAGCGCCAACCTGAATAGCATCTTCAAATAGCGAGTTGATCAGCTTAACGACGGTAACTTCATCACTGTCTTCTTCAGCGATATCGAAATCAAAGGCATCATTAACTTGGTGTTCAGCGTGAAGTTGCTCAGCAAACGAGGCAATCTCTTTGGTTCTTCGATAATAGCGATCGAAGCCATCAACCAATTGCCTTTCTTGAGCAACAACGAATTCAAGCGCGTAATCGCCGAGCTGACCAAGCAAAGACTCTTGGGCAAACAGATCCGCAGGGTCACTCATTGCAACACGCAAAGTGTCACCTTGGCGTCCAATAACCAATGCACGAAGGCGACGAGCATGTACTTCGGGTAAAAGCTGTACTGCTTCAACATCGACAACGGCTCGGCTTAAATCAATAAGAGGAATCGCTAACTGCTGCGACAAAAAGCTCAGCATTTGCTGTTCTGACAAGAAGCCAAGCTCAATTAGCGCATCACCCAGCTTACGCCCAGTACTTTTCTGAGCGGCCAGTGCTTGTTCAACTTGAGCCTCAGTGATAATGCCTTCTTCGACAAGCAAATCACCAAGTCTTTTTCTTAATCTAATTTGCATCGCCGCTCTCCTCTAAAGCATTGAGTATTTTTAACCGGTCACGCACAAAGCTTTGTGATTGAGATGAGATACCGACTCTAGTCAACGCACCTTGATATGATTGTTTTGCTGCAGCGAAGTCTAACTGGCGTTCTTGCTGAATCGCTAAGCCCAACCACCAGCGAGCGTTATCTGAATCGACTTCAACCAACTTTTGATAACTCTCGAGTGCGATTTCTTCTTGCTGTGATTTTTGGCTCAACGCCGCACGCATTGCTAGATACTCTTGAGTTGGATGCGGAGGCATGTGTACTAAAGGGCTCAGCGCCGCTTCTGATTGATTCGCTTTAACCAGCAGTTTAGATAACCCTAATCGCAATTTTTCACTGTTGATGTTGAGCTTAATTCCAGACTGATAAAGCTCATAGGCTTTGCGAGTATCGCCTTTACCAAAATAGAGAATCGCAAGTTTCTGACGGACATCTTCATTTCGTGGCGTGTAGCGTAGAGCTTCAGTGTAGCCCTTCAACGCACCAGTAAGATCGTTCGCATCAAGCGCTTTCTGAGCTCGACCTTGTGCATTCACAGATAGCTGTTCCGGAGTTAACTCAACCTGCTCGATCAACATTCCGCTATTTTCTGAACCACCAGAGGTTATAGGCTCATTAGAGATAGACGCAGGATCTTTTTTTGCCACACTAGCAACGTAAATCGGTTGGGGAATTTCAGTCTTAGTCGTTTCAGGCACGCTTAGAGCTTTAGCCGGTGTTTGTTGTTTTGTCGCTTTTGGGGCAGACATAACAACTGATTCGGAAACACTAGGCTTAGATTGAGCGCTTTTTGCCATCGCAGTGTTTTCTGTTGAAAGGATCGCAGAGTCTAGTGTCACCAATTTCTTAGTTGGCGATGAGATAGGTTGAGCAGCTTCCTGGATGCCATTTGAATCATCAACGACAGAGACTTGAACCTGTAAATCTCGAGTTGAGATTGACTGCTCAACAATAGACTGATCAATCACAGGGCCTTGCGATATCGCCCAACCGCCCATCGCTAAGCTCAACGTAAAACCTGCAACAACCCAAACTAGGGGGGAACGCGTTTTTACTTTAGGTACGACTGCCGCTTCAATCGAAGTCGCTGACTTTTTCTTTGCCAATTCAGACAAGGCGTTGTTAATGACGCTCATAATTAATTCCAACCCCACAGTATTGGCGTTTTAAATTTAGGCTTACACACATCGTACGTTTCATGCATAGCTGAAAAAAGATGTTGGTTGTCGATACTTTTCTTATCTTCACTGAACGAAAGCAATAGAGCCTTATGGCAAAGTTGGTTTATCAATCTAGGGATACCTAACGACGAACGACAGATCGCCTTTTTTTGATTCAAGCTGAATAACTCAGGGCTGCCACCAGATTTAGCGATTCGATTATCAATATAAGCCACCGTTTCATCGAGATTCAGCGGTCTCAGTGTCGAACTAAATGTGATTCTTTGGCGAAACTGCCTTAGGTGATAAGCCTCTAATCGAGCATCCAATTCTGGCTGACCTAATAGAACAATCTGCAGCAGTTTTTTATCTTCCGTTTCAAGGTTACCAAACAACCTTAATGTTTCGAGCGCTTCATCCGATAGAGCCTGAGCTTCATCAAGAATAGCCACCACTCTTAAACCAGAATTGTGCAATTCAATGAGCTTATGCTGAATGTTATCAACCAAGGTTGCTTCATTATCGACAGCTAAACCAAGCTCTGTTGCAACCGCCTGGCGCAAGTCTGCCCCTGATAACACAGGGTTTGGTAAATAGATCAGAGCTGTACAGTCATGTAGGTGATTGACCAACATCCGGCAAACCATGGTTTTTCCAGTGCCGACCTCTCCGGTCACCTTAATCACGCCCTCGCCCATTTCTAGCGCCGAGATTACCGTCTGAATTGCTTCGAAATGAGGCGCTAAACCATAAAAGAAATCGGTATTCGGCGTTAAGGTAAATGGCAGTTGTTCAAAACCAAAATGAGCTTGATACATACGACGACCTAGCTTAGTGAGACACTGCCACTCTATATAGAGAAAGTAAGCAATTACTCTTCATCAGGGAACCACTGTTGAAGAAGATCACGTGAACGCTCCAACTCATTTTGCCAAGTATTCACACCCACGATCGTTGGCTTAAGCAAGATCACGAGCTCAGTTTTTTGCGTTAACTGATTGGTGTTGCGGAACAAATGACCAAGTGCTGGGATATCACCAAGGAATGGGACTTTAGAGGTTACGTCACTGGTGTTGGATTTCATTAACCCACCGATCACCACAACATCGCCATCTCGAGCTCGAATCACTGAGTCAGATTCACGAATAGAGCTTTTCGCCAAAGGAAGTTGCACCAAGCCCGTTGTTGAACCTAGGTTGAGCTCTTTTACTTCTTCCTCTACTTCAATAACGGCTGGGTGAACATGTAAGAACACGCTACCTTTGTCATCTATCTGAGGGGTCACGTCTAAAGAAATACCAGAGAAGAACGGAGTTAGTTCAACCTCAGGCGCCACATTCGCGTTGTCACCACTGCCTACCGCGCTAGATAAATCCGTCACGTAGTATTCGTCAGTACCCACTTTGATAACCGCTTTCTGGTTGTTTGCAGCTGTGACTCGTGGGCTTGATAGAACGTTCAGGTCACCTTGAGTATCCATAAAGCTCAATACCGCTTCAAAACTGCCATCTGAGATCGTTACGTTGGTTTGCCCGCCTAACAAAGAGCTGATCGCATCTAATGGAGGCAAAGTTCCACCAGGTCGATCAATTACCACACCGCCGCTGCCAATCGACTTAGATAAATTAGACCAGCTAATACCTTGTTGGTAACCATCACTCAAGGTTACTTCCATGATTTTGGCTTCTAGGATAACTTGACGCTGCAGGCGTTTTTGAGAAATACCTAAGAACTCTCGAACCTCACGAATTTCGTCAGGGTAAGCACGCACTGTAATCACACTCGCTTGCGGGGTCACGACAACGCTTTGCCCATCGCCCGAGCCAATTAAGTGAGCAACCGCCGCTTCAAGCTGTGGCCAAAAATCACTTTCAGAGGTCGTTTCAATCTCTGTACCACCATTCGATGTCGAGTTTGATGAATTAGAAGAGTTAGATGAATTTGACGAGTTTGAGTTCGAGTTTGAAGAGCTCGATGAATTCGAATCTGAGTTAGAGATCGTGCCGGTGGTGATTGTCGTTAGTGAGCGACCAGAACGCTTAACTTGTAAGTAATCGACAGGGATCGTTACGGTGCGAAGACCGGCAGGATAAACTTGAATCACTTTGCCACGCTTTTCAATATCGTAGCCATACATATCTTGAGCAACAGCCAGTACCTCATCTAACGTCACGTCCGTTAGATTAAGCGTAAGGTTTCCAGACACACTTGGGTGAATAGCCGCACTATATTCCGTACCTTTCACTAAGCTGGCAAAAAAAGTTCTCGCTTCAACACCTTTTGCCTGAATACGAAAACGCTTAACCGTTTCCATCCCCGGAGACATCGAGTCAGAATTAAGCTGAGGCATAAGGTCATCTTGAACCGACGAAGGCAGCTCATGAAGCGCTCTGCTATTGGCTTCATTAATTGATTCGTTTAAAGACTCTTTAATCTCTACAGGATCTCTATGCCCCATCGAACAGCCGACTAAAGATGACACTAGGATTGCTACTACAAGTTTACGCATGTCTTCACTCTAACCTTAATTATTCTTAACATCTAAAGAGAACATCTCTAATTTCCACTGCTTAGAGCTTCTCTGCAGAGTGACGTATTCTGGATCTATGTTCTTAACTCGGTACCCTCTGATCGTTTCCCCTTGTCCGAGAATCTGACCATTCATAATCGCATAGCAAGGCGTATCTCCCTTACACACGATGCTTTCTAAAGAAGGCAAGCGATAACGAGTTGGTGCTTTCTTAGCAGGCGCCGTTTTCTGTTGAGGTGAAAGCCAGCCTAATGGCGCCGTGGGATCTTGCTCAGCCCACACAAAAGAGCTACTAAATAGCAAGGACAACAAAAGAGTTCTAACCACCGATAAACTCCTGTCTAGTACCTAATGTGTAAACCTCGAACACCAGTCGAGCTTTAGGATATTCTTCTACTGAGTATTCAAATGTGCGCCAGTAGTAACTCACAGGTAGAGACTCAAGTGCTTGAAGGTAAGCTGAGATATCAAAGTAACTGCCGGTTAGCTCCATTCTTACAGGGTGAAGAAAGTAGCCTGAATATTCGCTGGTCTCTTGATTATTCGAAATCGCTTCTGGTTTTAATGACTCTAGCGATTCAAGCTTTAGTCCATTACCGGCGTTAAGAACGCTCTCCAGTAACTGCGACATTTGAGAAGGTGTGATTAATCCATCAACAATCTGAGAAAGCTGAAGAGAGAGATCTTGGCTCTCCACCAGCAGCTTTTTGTACTCTCGATTAATTTCTTTGTCTGGGTCTTTGTTTAACTGAGCTTGCAGAACAAGTAACTCACCTTGCTGCCTTTGATTCGATTGAGTCAGGCTGCTCGCCTTGGCATTTTTAGCTTGTAGATCGAGATACGCAGGCTCAACCAATAAGGTGAACAACAACATCGATAGGCCAACAAAACCACACACAAAAAGTAGCCATTTTTCTCTTTGACTTAATGCAAGAAACTTATCGCTCAGCTGGTTCCACTGCTGCATTATTTACTCTCCCGACGAGTACTTAGCTCAAACGTCACCACATCCTGATCATTACGGCCAATTTTTAGTTTTTCAAAAGTGCGTCCGACTAAATTAAGCTCACTTTTAAACTGACCAATCCAGTTCGGAACGACATTTGCGTTACGAGCCAAGCCACTAAGATCTAAAGTATCGTGGGTCATGTAGATGTGCGAAAGAGAAATGTCATTTCGGCCTAATTTAGCTAAGGAATTCATGACGCCAGAATACCCGACTTGTTGGGATTCGTCGTATTGTCCAACAGCCTTCAAAGCCTCTTTTTTAGCCTCAGTCTCACGTTTGAGACGCGCAACCGCCGCGACTTTCTCTGGAGACGGTTTATGCTGAGTTAACTTACTATTCAATTGGTTAACTTGCTTGTTAAGTTGATTCGAGTCTTGTTGCAGGGCTGTTAGCTCTTTATCTAGATTAGAAACTTGATACTGCATTGCGAAGTAACCACCAAGCATCAAAACACAAATTACTCCCCAGCTCGCAACAACATTGGTCAGCGTAAAATATTCTTTTTTAGGCTTAAGGTGTTCAGGGTAAAGATTGACCTTAAACGTCTCTTTTTCAGCTGCAAGTTTAAGCAACAAACTCTCTGAATTATCACGCTCACCTTCAACCAACAGTGAAACTGTCGAGCTCAATGTACTGTTTAAGGCACTTTGTAACTCTGCTTCATCTTCTTCGTCACAACAGATTTTAAGCTGGTGAAGCTGGGTGCCTTTAATTTGAGAAGAAAGGTAATCAATCGAGCGTTGAAGCTCTAAAGCGAGGCCATCTAACTGCAGAGCACTTGACGCAACACCCGTTAAAGGTGGCACAACACTGCGGATGGTTCTTTGAAAACAAACGGTATTTTCGACAAACGCACCCAATTTAAAGTGTGAATTGACGCTACGTTGTAAAAGAATGAAATTAGACAGTTCGCCTGTACTGTAACCCCAGATTTCATCTTCAGGAGCAACACCTATTAATTCAACCTGAGCCGAATTAGTGATATTCAAAAGCTTGTCCAACAGCTTTTTAGGCAGGACATATACTTGCAGCTTGTTCGACGTTGGTAACGCGACCGCACTCGCAGTAATTTCCGTGACTCTTTCTGAAACAAGATCTTTGAGTAAAAAAGGCAGTGCTACCGACCATTCACTCTCTGGAATGTCCGGTTTATCAATTTGGTAGGTTTGGTAGTAGTTAGCACAGACAATCAGTTGGACGCTATTACTGGTAAACGCCTCACTGCTAAGCGATTTTTTTAGCGCACTCTCCCAGTCCCCATTAACCACGGGAATGCTGGCTACTTGAGGATCTTGTTCTGTCGATGAAATATAAATGGCGTCATTGCCCAGCAAGACAACTTGCGAGCTACCTTTATTATTCGTTGGCTTTATTTTGTCTAAAATCGCTTTAAAATTCATTCTTAACTACTACTCTTACGCCATCGATTTCTTCGTCCAACTTTGACAACAGATTCCGCTTTCGCGGCTTTTTCTGCTTGATTAGGCAAAGGGATAATTTGTTGTTCTTCGTCGAAATATCTCCCTTGATAGCCGTTAATGCCTAACTCTATCAAGGTATTCTTTTCTTGTTTTGTCTCGACTCCAACGGCAATAACTTGAGTTGGAGAATCACCACACGCCCCAATTAAGCTTCGAACAAACAGTTGGTTCTCATGCCTTTGATCGATTTTCTTTATTAGGCTTCGATGAAGCTTAATATAACTAACCTTCAAATCCTTTATATAGTGAGTGCTAACAATGGTTCGCCCAGCTTGGCCAACCACAACTTTACACCCTAAACCTCGCAACATCTTTGCCACCGGTCTCATATAATCAAGATGAGCAATCAAGTGCCCTTCTGAAAATTCAAACGCAAGCTGAGAGCGGTGTTGAGCAGAGAGCTGTAACAACTCACTCCTAAACCACTTAAAGTGCTGTTTATTAGCAAACGGGGTAACATTCAGATTCACTGAATAATTGATAGATTGAGTTGATTCTTTAAGCGAACGCAACAAAACCTTCAAAACAGATTGATCCATTTGAGCTTGATAACCCACTTGCTCTACCGCAGGCATAAATCGAGACGATTTCAATAAACCTTTGTCAGGATCCTGAATTCTAGTAAATATTTCTCTATGCAATTCATTAACTTGACCAGGTTCCGGCATAAGATAACACCGCTGAGCAAAGATTACTAAATTTTCAGGAAGCAGCGCTTTATCAAGTAATGTTCTCCAACGAACACTGCCTCTATCAAGCTCATTCTTATTCTCTTTCGGGTAACGGCTCCAGTTATTAATACGCTCTAACTGAGCACTCTTTAGTGCCGTTTCCGTTTCATCCATGATCTGGCTATGACGCTCACCTTCGGTATACATGGTCACACCAATATGACACCAGTTATCCGACTCTAAAGGCTCTGGCGGAGTTAGCTTATCTAACTGCCTTAAACACTGAGCAGCCAAGGTCGCAATATCTTTTGCGCCCTGATGAGGGATAAATACAGCAAAGTCCGCTTCGTAATAGCGAGAAAAAATGACATCGGGATAGCGTTGAACGATATTCGACAGTACTTCACCGACTTCAATAATAAAGCCGTCTGTGGTTTGCTTATCGTTAGCATCACTAACTTGCTCCCATTCGTCGATACGTATCAGTAACACACCGCCTCGAGCACCACTTTCATGCAGTGCCGATTCCAGCTTATTATCGAATAAAACTCGGTTTGCCGTTCCCGTGAGTTTATCTAGGAAAGTATGGGTACGAATAAAGGTATCAAAGCGACTTCGTTCTTGACGAGCATCTTGTAGCTCTTCAATCAATACATCTAAGGCTTCGCTTGCGGTATAAGGCCACTCTCGCTCATCTCCCTTTGCATGAGCTTCAACCTGACCGGCCAAGATCATTCTTCCTCGCTCTTCCAAGATTTCAGAACCCATGAGTTGTTCTTTCAACCAACGAACACCGCGAGCAAGACAGAACAGAACCAATGCGACAGCCAAAGTAATTGACCACATCGCTTCCATTGAGTAGTTGTAGCCAATATAAGGAGGAAGTGCTTTAAATTCGATTCGGTAGCCTTCATTACGCTCTAAAATGAAGCTTTTCTCATAAAGACGATTGGGATCAATTTGTGGGGAGGTATCTTTGAAACGATAAACGATGCCGGTCTTGTTCGAGAGTTTCATCTCAACAATATTGCTCGCCTGCAACATCTTAGGCATCCAACGCTGCATTGAATACGCGGCGTCAGGGTCTTCCATCTCTTTATCTACAACGTCGACAATGCCAACCAAATAATGGTCTAAATATTCCTGTCCAATACGCTTAAAGGAAAGTGTGCCACCAATAAAAAGAATGAACATCGCGCTGATCACTATCACGGTGACAAATGCGACCAATCGAGTGCTCAATTTTAGTGTCGGGGTATATCTCATGAATAACGAAATCCTTTTCAACTCACATTATACCGTATTGCTACTTATACTATAAATTGACGTTGTAAATAAAGCGTTAAGAATTGTAGGTAACAAAAAGCCGCGATGAACGCGGCTTTTTCCAATTTAATACTGTCTTTATAATATATTAAAAACAGGGACTAAAATGGGTGTGGTGACCTTGATGACCGACCGACCGACCTAAAGCACTAATATATAAGGATTTTAACCAGAATGAGAGGGGAAATGTAACGTTTTTCGTTAACCTTTTCCGTTTTCGCTCTCAAACGTTACAAAATCAGAGTCTTAGAGTGACACATAAAACATGCTAATAATCGCAAATAACTTTATAAGCATATAATACATTCATTCTATAAACCACACGGCACATCTCAGAAAAATGATGTCAGCTCGAACACACATGAAAGAGCGCCGCTTCACAAGCCTTACCATCAAAAAACACAACCCAGTCAAAAAACAGCAATAAAACACTTGACCATGAGGGGATTTTGTGATCAAGGCATTAATCCAGAGCTGCGGGAGTTGATTAAATTTAAAAAACGTACATCTTGATATTCAATTATTGGTAAAATTAGGACTGAAAATGAACATAACAAAACTGGAAACTTTCGAGGAACTATGTGATTGCTTCCACGTAGAGATGTCTAATCACTGCAAAATAGATCATCAGCGCAGTTGCTCTATTATATCTGAAATAATGTTCAACATGGAAACTACAGAAGTTCTGAACAAACTAGGAAAAAACCACGCGATTCCTGTAGCATGGAGTGTTGCAGGAAAATGCACACTGTCAATGTGGCCTCGATCTAATGCTATTCTCATAGAGCAAATGGGATTCGACGAGCCGAGCGTAATCGATATTCTAACAGTAACGATTGCGAGCGTTTTTTGCGATCTGGAGCCAGCCGTAAATCTGAGTCGATTGGACTCAGTTCTAAATTTCAATACCTGCGGGGAGGCTGATCGCGCTCTCAAACTGAAGGATCAGTCTGTAGTTAAAAAAATTGTCATTAGAGGCGAGAAATATTCTCCCTCGTCATTTGAACACGCTTTTGTACAGTTCGACAGACAAACGTCTGAGATCATTGCCAAATCGTATAAAATGGTGCTGGATAGCCCTTTATCCTCGGCAATCGTGAATAACTATGAAACGCCTGTGCTTCAGGAAACTCTGTCTGTACTTCGTGATAGATTTATACTGAATATGCTATTTCGCACGGACGAGCAAACAATAAAGATTGTTGTCGATCACGTTGTTGAAGACATTGATATCAACTCTGAGCCTACCAGCCAGCAGGATAATAGCTGGTTCGACACTATCAGCGCTACAAATGGGACCCCTTGCGCAGTCAGCATTTCCCATGACTGTGTTAATAAATTAATGGAACATCACGAGTTGCGACGTGTTAATTCAGTGCTAGCTTATCGATTCACGCTGGATTTTCTGAGCGAGCTTTACATTGAATGTCGCATGCAAAAAGAACGCGTGATGAATTACTCATGTAAAAATGCTAACAGAATGGATCCAGAAGTGGATTTGCTTGAAGCGATCAAAAACGCATATATCGAAGCAGTAAACAAATATTCAGATGAACTGTCTGAGATGATGCTCTTACTAATTCGAGGCGATCGAAATAATCCATTGGCTAAATTGATCCCTACTCAGATTAGCGAATGAATTCATATCTATTATTAGCACATTAAGGAATTTTTACATGTTCGAATCTGTGATCGAATTTATTAACGATAATTTTTGGCTATGCCTAGCACTCAGCTTGACAGCTCTAGCAGCTACAAATTATCACATTAAACGCATCGTGACGAAGCACAAAAAAAGCGGTAAACCACTGTAAAATAGGAACTTATGAATAATACACTACCAGATCTAGAGCCTTTCAAACTCAGCGGGTCACCATTTTTAGTAGTCGATCCGAGTTCACTTGATGACGTGATCACGGTGGCATTAGATCGATTCATGATCGGTAAAACATGTAGCCACCAAGTTTTCATCTACCTGCAGGATTGGAACGAATTTTGCGCTGCGGTAGCTCGAGATGACATAACGATTTAGAACTGAGAAATAGGATATTTGCATGTGTGATAATGACGATGCGTTTACAGATGCTGAAAGATCTTTTCTGAATCTGTTAGAGAACGATATTACTGAAAATCCTGAGATTTTAATATCGGTTGTGCGAGCTGATATAGATGAGATACGAAATTTGATTGGTGATGTTCATGTTGATATCGATGACGATGAATTACGCTATATATGCGAATCTTGACTTGGAGGGAACTCTGATTTCAAATGCGATTAGTCAAATTCGTCGACCGCACCTATTTACATTTCTAGTTGGCTGTAGAGAGTTAGCACATAGAATCGTTATGTTCACTACCGTTAGTGAATCACGATTTACTATATTTAGAAAATTGGAACAAAAACGCCCCCCTTTGCGCGGCAAATCGTTATAAAACAGCAACTTAACCACCATAAAACTTGGAAAAAAACGCGTTTTTATGGGAAAAGCCAATAGTAACCTATTGGAGTTCTAGCGATTATCGCACTGAGAAGCCTCTGCACATAAATAAGCTAGACCTTTCACTCTAGATTAGTACAAATTAATGCTTGCTTGTTTTCCGCAATGATTTTGGCAAAAACATATCTATTTCTTCATCACTAAAAGTTAGCTCTTCGTTTTTCTTCAGTGCTTCAGATGCTTTTTCGTAAGCTTTTCCAACATTAGTACTTGGAGAACCTTTATAAAGCTTATGTAAGCTTGCCTGCAAAAAGTCTCGTGTCTTCCTTACTTCATCATCTTTGATGATGTCAGAGTGCATATCTGTTATCAGTGACAAATAAGATTCTCGAATATTCCAAAGAGTGTTTGCAGCATCGGAATGCTTCTGTGATAGACCGCCAAGATCATACTTTTTAACATACGTATTAATGATGGTTAGTAGTAGTGATACCAAAGCTGAAACATAACCAACTTCAGGGAGGTCACCAAAGACTGCCGCAAAGACACCTGTAGTTGTGACAGCAGATAAGACAATCTGCCAAAATTTGATTCGGTTGTTTTTGTCATCGAGTATGTCTGCACATTTTTCATGTGTTTTATGTGTCCATACTACACGACCATAACACTCGCGAATTTGGTCAAGTAACACGGTATTTAATTGAGAATGCTGCACCATAACAATTACTTTCTCGTTATTTTTTAACTAAATCATTATTAATTTGATGCTAGAGTCGAACGTCTAGACAACTCCCATAACAGTAGCATTCTAACTAATCGGAACTGGAATACGATCACGAGCTACGATTGTGTTATTCACTATTGCATAGCATTCAACATAATGGTCACCCTCAAATGTCGTCGATTCACTACGGCTCAAACTGCCATCATCATCCAAAATATTTCCTCTTAGACAATTTTTCTTAATTGCTTGCTCCCCTTCGTTTTTTACCTTCCATTTCAAATCAAAAGGAACAGGAATATCATGATAATCGACACGGAAATTCAAATTATAACCTTTGTTAAGTGGTGAACTAGAACCAAGCAATTGTGATAATTTATGTGTGATACTTTCATTTTTAACTTCGCATTCTATTGCAATTTCGTACAAGGGATTATCTGGATAAATATCTTCAATAAACTGCTCCCCATTTGAGTGTGCTGAAGCCTTCTGGACAGTTGACTGACTAGGAAATGGACGACCATAAAGTTTCTTCCATTCTTTCCTCTCTCCTGATTCTGTTGTCGCTTCTATGGCAGCTTCACAGATTTCACGAGCGCTCACAGCAGCATTATGAAAGGAACTTTTTACAGGGATTTTAGACAGACTACCAAAAGCACGGTAGAAGTCAGGCTCCCCTTCATTTTCAAGATAAGTAAAGAAATCTAAAGATAGCTGGTCAAAACTAGCAAAACTACTCGTATCATAATCAGAATTATTTTGGAGAAAGCGATAGCATAGTGTGTCAATCAGGAAACCACTCATTGAGATATCGTTTCTGTTTTTCCACGCTCGTACCATTTTGGATAAGCGTCGAAGATGCCCCTTCCTAGTTTCATTGAGCTCTTTAAATGCTACTAATTCAGAATCAGGGTTACACTTGCGCCATGAGCCGCCATTATTAGAATCAGGGTATTTATAACGACCGTCACTTTGCCGAAATACAGGACAGACTTCAAACTCTACATGGTCCTTAAATTTGACCACCACCACCTGACCATCGCCACGTATATCAGTGTTCTTATAAACTTTGCGGATGGCATTGCGAACGACTTGAAGAAGATAAGATTGTTTATCTTTGAAACGTTCCCAATCAGTGTCAGGAAGCAAATATAACATATCCAAATCAGATATGCCGTTGATACCACTCATCCGACCATAGGAGCCAACTTGCTTCGAATTGGCGGTCTTAGATTCACTATCGCGAAATTCACGGTTCAGAGCACGAGTAATGCTTCTATATCGCTTTCCAATTTGCCCCTTATTTTTTATCTGGAGGTTACTTTGTAAAGTTTTAAAATCCGTTGATACTGTCATGTTTTCCCTTGAGGTCTGAATGCTACCTATTTAACAGGTGTATTATTTCATATTAAGCGTATCAAGTAGCTCAAGTCAAAGAGGGACATGTGGATATGTTACGAGTGTTAACTCTAACGAGGTTTGGGGCATTTTCGTGTTTCATACCCGCCATCTAGTCTCTAACCACACGGAGATTTGAAAAGGCAAAACAACGCTCTAACGTAAACGCCCCATGAAACCACGGGCGTTTACGTTAGAGCGTCGTAGATGGTATTCAGTGCATTAGTAGCACTTGCTGTATTTGCTCATAAAAGTTACCAAAGAAAGCTTAATGAAATCTTGAAGCGAACCAATAATTAAACTATTGTTTATTAAGTAATTAAAAGGTTTTTGATTCACTCGCATTACGCATCTGGAGCCACCTCCATTATGCATTTGGGGTGGTTTCCATTATGCATTTGGGGTGGTTTCCATTGAGCATTTAGGGCCAGACCTATGAATGATTTCTAGCACACTCTGTCATTTATAAGCCCCAGCCGAAAACAGACGTAACCAAGGTTTGGTGACCAAACTTTGGTTACGCAATAAACTATTGATTAAAAACAATTTACTGGCAAGCCAATCGCGTAAAAAAGGGTAGTACTCGAATCCTCGAACTGCAAAACACAGGCAACAGCACAATTAACACGCGACGCTATTATTTTTATTTACTTTCAATACCTTACCTAGTGGCTAAACCTTAGTGACTAAGGTTTAGTCACTAAGGTTTAGTCACTAGGTATTTAACATCTCACAACAGGCTGATATCTGTTTTAGTATTAATTAGTAAATGAAATACTAAAGTGCATAAGAACTACTTATTTTTAACCGCTGACACGGTCAGACTCTTTGCATTAAAACGGTAGTTTATGTACACATCAAAAAAAACACTATAAGCCACTGTTAATATTTAAATAAACCACAAAAAACACCTCATAAAAACGCGTTTTTTTCCAACTTTTTGGCGTATTTTTTGTGATATGAATCACTACTACGCTCAAATCATTGCGCATCCAACTCATCGAGTAACAATTGACGAAGGTAGGTATCACGAGTGTCTGCATCACTGAACCTGTAGATGGCACTTTCGAAGTCTTTCATACTGTCCACTATCTCTATCTGAACCTCAGCTCTAGTCAAAGCAGTATAAATCCACGCATTATCCATCATTGAACTACTAGTTAGTGGCACGACTATTCGCTTGAACTGACTCCCCTGAGCCTTATGCAAAGAAATGGAATAAGCGAGCTTGAGTGAATCAAGCAGGTCAACTGTTAGCGGAATAATCTCACCTGTATCTATGAGTACATCAACTAAACTAATTTCCCCGTCATCCGTTTCTAGCTTGGGTTTACCAACATTGAGTAGCTTCCCTAAAGTTCCGTTTTGGACACCGCGATCCCAATTGTTCTCAACAAAGATAATCGGGTCATTTTCACGTATATCTAGGCAGTTGGCAGTACCGTTGATAACAAACTCAAGCCTCTGCCCATGGGGATTGTAGCGTTGCTGACAGAGGGTATTAATTGCATCAATGCCACCATACATAGCAGAGATAACCTGCGTCTCAGTCGCATTTTCAGCATACAGGTCAGTGACAAGATTATTGATACCCTCCGAAGCACACGAATGAAAGACGATATTTTCATTAAACATGCCAGAATCAGGCACAACCCGTTCGACAATGCGCTTGGTGAACTCAGGAATACCAGTGCTGCCCTTCTGGCGTTTTACAATGTCTAGCGTAACGGTAGGGACGACAATTACCGCCTCATGAAGCACCAACCCAGCGGAAATAGGAGCTAACTGTTTAGGGTCACCAAACTTTGGTCGTTGAACCTCAATTACGACTCAATTGATCATTAGTAGCTAATGCCTTGGGTGTACTTTTAAATAGTGAGTGGTAGTACCCGGTCATGAACTACAACTCTATTGATTACGAGACTGAATCTCTGGATTTAATTACAAACGATTAAGCAAAGCTCCTTAATCGTTTGGTTTTCCCCTCGGAACGGGATTGAGACAAGACTCGAGAACTTGTTGAGTGCACTGATGGCGCTGACATTTGACGATGTGAGTTAACCATAAATCATGAAAAAGCATCACCGTGCTACCAAGTACACAAAATGTGTACTTGGTTATTTCTCATTTATACCAAACAGTTACCACATATACACAAAATGTGTATCTTAATATTCACGGTGATTTTGATTGGCAATGGGGAGCTATGCAGACAAAGATTATATGGTTTAATCATCTAGCTGCTTAATCGTTGATAACTAATGGAATGGATTTGCCATTGCATAATACGAAGCAAGCTGAATTATCCAGAATATTGAACTGTGCAAATAATAAACAATCCCAAATTGCTCTAACAAACTTTGTGGTCACGCAACTTCTTTCAGCGTTTCCAATTCATTTAATAACAGTGGGCGAAGGTAAGTATCACGAGTATCAGCATCGCTGAACCTGTATATGGCACGTTCGAAGTCCCTCATACTACCCACTATCTCTATCTGAACCTCAGCTCTAGTCAAAGCAGTATAAATCCACGCATTATCCATCATACTGCTGCTGGTTAGTGGCACGATAATTCGCCTGAACTGACTCCCCTGAGCCTTGTGCAAAGAAATGGAATATGCGATCTTGAGTGAATCAAGCAGGTCAACGGTTAGCGGAATCATCTCGCCAGTGTCAATGAGTACATCAGCTAAACTAGTTTCTCCATCATCCGTTTCTACCCTAGGTTTACCAACATTGAGTAACTTCCCTAAAGTACCGTTCTGGACACCACGATCCCAATTGTTTTCAACAAAGATAATAGGGTCGTTTTCGCGTATATCTAAATAGTTAGCAGTGCTGTTCATAACGAATTCCAGCCTCTGTCCATGTGGGTTGTAGCGCTGCTGACAAAGGCGGTTAATTGCATCAATGCCGCCATTACCACCATACATGGCAGAAATGACCTGAGTTTCAGACGGATTTTCAGCATATAAATTGGTTACGAGCTCGTTGATATCCTCAGAGGCACATTGATGAAAGACGATGTTTTCATTGAACATACCAGCATCAGGTACAACCCTCTCTATGATTCGCTTGGTAAACTCAGGGATACCAGTGCTGCCCTTCTGCCGTTTTACAATATCTAACGTCACGGTAGGGACGACATCTACCGCCTCATGTAACACTAGACCTGCCGAAATTGGCGCTAACTGCTTAGGGTCACCAACTAGCAGAAACCTTACCTGTGATGATGTATTACTCACCAAACTAAACATTGTTGCCAAGTCGACCATCGAAGACTCATCAATCACGATTAGGGCACGCTCGCCTAAAGGATTTTTTTCCAAACCTTTCAGGAAGCCCGTGATAGTTTGAGCTGGATACCCTGTAGCCTCATTGATGCGCTTGGCTGCCCGACCACTAAGCGCCATTGCTCGGATGTCAGTACTTAGAGCCTGATAAGCACGAAGTACGACATTGAGAACCGTCGTTTTACCAGTACCAGCACCACCTGCAATGATAGACAACCCATGGGATAAAGCACTTCGAACCGCCTCGTTCTGCCTGTCAGTTAGTGGAAAAGTCTGCCCCTCCAAAGCTTTACCTAAGGCATAGTCGTAATGGTGCGTCCAAATCGCTCGTGTAGCTAATTTCGCAAAACGACGTGCCACAGTTTGCTCCATAATCCACTGTCCGATGCTATGGTAATAACCCTTGTCACTCATGATAAAGGCGGTATTTTCATAGCCTGCCATCAGCGCTTGAGCAGCCAACTCCCTAGTACCCAGAAGCGCTTTCACGTGCGGCATCAGGTTCTCATTCGTGGACACCGTGTGCCCCTCATGCATTCTTACCAGCAACGCCTGTTCAACAGCCCCTCTCAGCCTCACATAATCATCTAGAGATACTCCGAAATACTCTTGTGCGAGCAGGTCAGCCTGAGGAAACTTAAGTCCAAAACTAATCAGTCTATAAGGGTCATCCTCTATGGCGTGAATAGCATTTACCTTGTGGTATTTAATGATATTCCGCGCAATGCCTGAAGGTATCTGGTGCCTGTCGAACCATGCAATTTGCTTGAGGTTTTCGTATCGTTCCCACCCTGAAACCAGAGCCTCAGCAGCAGCCTCGGTTACCCCTCGAACAAACGTAAGCTTCTCAATATCTTTATTTTCTAGAAGCTGATAAACCCCTGTTTGATATTTAATCCAAAGCTTTCTAGCAAGCGTCTCACCCAGACCGATGAAATGTGGCTCTTTGGAAATAAAGTGAGTAAAGAGATTTTCGGTTTCAGGGATTATAAGACGAACACTCTTAGCTTTAATGAATACATCAATAAGCTGAGCACCACCTCTAGTCACCTCTGTTGTCGTGGTCTCTTTAGCACTGACCTTCCATATTTGCCCGATTACAGGCTCTACAGGCATATCAATATCCTGAATTCTAATGCGGTAGTATTTGCGAGCCGAAACACGGTCACCATGACCATCAACTGCAACAGCGCCTAGAACATAAGCATCTTCCGTTTCATACCCCATAGACGTAATACGAAATAAACCTCGACCTTTCTCGTCTTTCATCGAGGAAGCACTCCTGTTCCAGCTAGCACCTCAGAAAGCTCTTCATATCGCTCAAGACGCTTCCGTAACCTACCAATTTCTGCATCCTTGTCCAAACACTTCTTTTTAAGGCTCTCTAGCTCAGTGCTAAGGCGTTTAAGCTGTTTCAGTGACTGGTCGTAAGGAATATGCTCCTCCAACTCTTTAGGGGCGTTCTCACCACCTTCTGGGTTAAACCCCTTTGGTGCTACCTTTAAGGGTGCCAACTGCTTTTTATCCCTTAGCTCTTCCTCCCAAGCTATCAAGGCTTTTTTAACAAGGGGGTTGTCATTCAAGGTACTTTTAGCAATACCTACACGCTTAGAGACTTCAACCCTATTTAGTCTTGCACCACGACTCATTGCAGCAACATCAACAGCAGACTGAGTTTCTTTCCACGACATGAATTTAGCCAAGCTCTCATCAGCTTGAGAACCTCGTTCTTGATTGGTCACTTTGCTCATTAATCAACCACTCACTTATCCTGTTTAGTTGGTAATGGTTCGTTTAGTTGCTCAATCGTAATTCCATGCTGAGTCGCATTGTACAACCAAGTATGGAATTGCTCTAAAAGCTGGCTGTTTTCAACTTCAAGCCGCGCAATGGTTCGCTTGCGTGCTTCCAATTGGTCAGCCGCAGCCTTCAAACTAGATGGTAAGTGTCGATTACGAGCAGCAACAGCCTTAGGAGAGTTGCCTGAAACAAGCGCTTTAACCTCGGTAAAAGCATTCTTTATACGAGGTTGTTTCTGCAATGTCTGCCTAGTGGTATTGAGCCTGTAATCATGTGCAACAGCATCGACCAACCTATCCCATGTAAGCTTGGAGTCCACAGGCCAGTCATCTAAAAGTTCACATACGTTACTAATGTCTTTGTCTGTTAAGTGCTTAGCCACAACAATCAGTCCTCGAAAAAGTCCATACAATCCATATCATCCAAAGCCTCAAACAATTCGTCATCTGTTGCCTGAGGGATACTCTCAACACCAATCAATTCATCAACCGTAACCTTCTGAGCTTCAGTCGCCTTGATTCGTTGAAAGTTTTCTATTTTAGGCAAACGCTTTTTGCCATTTGCATCCATTGCTCGATCCAGTTGAGTTACATCCTCTACATTAAGGAGCCTAATGAGAGAGCCATCTTCGATACTTTGGTCTTCCATCATGGTAAGCAGTTGCTCACAGCGCTCTGTAGTCAGTTTCCTGCGCTCATAAAACTGCGTAGCCCCCTGCACACCATCATCAACCGCTCTTTTGTCCATCTGGAGCAGCCTCTTTTCATCTTTTAGGCGCTGACGAATACGCTCACATTTGCCGTCATCTCCCTTTTCACAAACTTGCTTGTCGCAGTTGATACAGTCGCGATATTTCGTGCAAGGCTCTGCCATGTAAGACGTCACACACATACCAAATTCGTTCGTGTGCGCTGTCAGCGCCGCTTTAGTATTCAGCTCTTGGAGCGTCCGTGGGGTCGCAACCTGCACCTGAATTTGCGTCGTCCCTGTTGTTGGGTTCTCTATCAAACCCTGAGAAACAAGTTCTGTTTCTCTGTCTTCAATAAAGTCAGCACTATACTCCTCAGGAGTTGTATGGTCATACCAACGATTATGTCTCGGATCACTACGCATAGCCCAATTAGCCCGTTGCTCACCATCCAACCCATTCACGGCCCCCAAAGTGTCGAGCAAGTGCCGAATCTGGTGTGAGGTTATGACAAAGTCTCCAAGTCCCCAACGTTGGAAAATTGAAAGCGCTCCTGTTAACAGTTCGCCTGTTTTCTTGCTTTTCTTTTTCGTCGGCGCAAGGTCTGTGTTTAACGTATTAATGGTCGGAATAAACAACCCAGTTGAAATGTTTGATTTTGTTGTATCTAAGCCGTTTGCAAACCCAGCATATAAAGCCTCAGACCACTTGACTTTTACATGTCCACCACCGTTCACAAACGGTATGTAAGGAAAACCCTCTGGAAGTGCTTTTCGAAGGATTACATTCAAATCTCGGAGCGTAACTAGATAATCTTTTCGCTCTACCCCTTTACGTTTTAGAAACTGGTTTCTAGACGTTCGCCACTGTTTGAGATTCCTTTTATCAGAAAGGTCGCCATACATGGACATATTCAGCCCAAGAGCCATTGCAGCCTCATCCATCGTTAAGGGCTGGTCTTCCGAGACGTTCGGGCAAAGCTCATGCCTTGGAAAACACGAACTATTTTCTAACAGCTTTGCCAACTTACGTGCAGGCTCGGACTGCGCTCGTAAACGCTCTACAGCAACATCCACAACGCCGTACATACATGAGGGTATCCACTTATGAGCATGACCAAACCCTTTTCCTGAATACCACTTTAGGCCTTTAATTTGGATGGTTTCAGTAAGGTCTAGCTCTTCATCATTGTCGTTTTTCTTATCCTGAAAGTCTTCGGTGACATTCCCTGACTCGTCAAGAACAGCGCTCTCGGTAGTCTCTAAAACAATATCGTTCTCTTTTTGGAATTTAAGGATGTCCTTCACATCTTCCACAGTGAACCCATCCATCTTAAGCACTTCCCAAACTTTTAGTTCATCGGTATGAATAGGGTCGGAAAGCAAGTATAACGGCTCAGATCCACGATTTGGGGCAGCCATCAACAAGGTCATGGTAGAAGTCGTGAATATATCTCGAGGGCTTAAGTCTTCAGTTTTTTGTGCATTAACAGAGGCAAGAGCTAATAGTGCATTTTCATCAGGCATTTTGTCCTGACGTCTCTTATCCGCATCATCACCCGTTGCATTCTCAGCAGCTTTTTTGAGTCCACTTTTCCACTTAAATGAAGATAGTAATTTGTATTCCACCAAAAACTTGAGTAGCAAGTTCAAGCCCCGTCCCGCACCATAGCGCGTGGCCTCACTCAAATTCTCTTTGATTGCCTTCTCTGCACCATTAAAGTCTTGGGCTGTAAGTTTAGTGACATCAATATCCTCTCCTTCATGGAGCTTTAACCAGCTTGCATTAATTGCACGCAATGCTTGGAAGTTAGTATTCCCTCCCCCACAATAGGTTATATAGGCTTTCGCGAATGGTATTAAAGACTTATCTAACAAATCTTCGGGCTTTTTTTTTCGGCTATTTGCACCGAAAACAGCAAAGTTGCCCACACCACCCCAATAGTGACTGTCATAGTCATACTTATTGTTAATAGGAGCGATTTGACGACCTAACTCAATAAAATCAGATAAGTTTTTTTCATGGTCAAGCTCATGTCGAGGCTTAAAAATCAGTACATCAGCCATGATTATGCTCCTTACACAATTGAATTACTTGGCATACCGCTAGAATGGCACGGTCATTGATAGTCACAATTTGCATATCATCATTCGTATCAACCTTTAATCGTTCCCGTTCTTCGACTAGCCACTCAAGGATAAGGTGGTGCGGAGCATGTGCCCATGGGCGAAATTTAGGGCATAAATAGCAAGCGATAGGTGCATAATCTTGACAAAAACTGTTTGTACCACAGGAGCCAACATCGCAGTCTTTTTCTCGACAAGGAATACGTGCCGCACCTGCGTTTTCTGCATTGGCTTCATCCTCATCTTCAACCAGTTTCCCTGCAAACGCTGAAGCATAACGAGCCAGTGGTTGGTTCATGATTTTGGAGATATGAACGGCATGTTCAGGGGCGTTAGCAACATATACTTTTACATTTTGCGTATCAGAATGGTCGAGCAAATTAGCAATTGTTAACGTACCAGCTCCCTCCCTAGCTGCGCGAGTGCCTAGGGTATAGCGAAAACGGTAGCCCGTTGACTTCAAAGGTTCACCAGTTCGCTCACTGATGATTTTCAGCTTTTTAACCGCGCTGTTGAGCTTATTGGTCAGGTTGCTTGTTTTGATATGTGGTAGCTCGGATTTTAAATAGTCCATTAACGAGTTGGGGGCCATCGATTGAACTTCCTTAATGGTCCCAACATCGATAAACAGTGGCAGCTCACCTTTTTCTTCAAGTGTCATCTTACGACCAAGGGCGTCTTCCACTTTAGCTGCCTGCTCATTGATATGTAGCTCAATAACCTGTGCTACCGAGTTAACTAAAGCATAAGGTTTTAGTTTACTTCGGAACTTCCCTCCACGAACTTTTGCTTTAGGGATCAGTACCACATACATTGGAGCATCCGTATATTTGGACGAATAAGAAAAGTCTCTGCATTTTATGGATGCAATTTGGGTAGCACGGCGACCCGACGCTTTAAACATCGATAGGCAAGCATATTCATCAATTCTCAACTCACCCTCGGCATACCGATGAGCAGCATGTAAACCAATAGCTTCAAACTCTAAATCACTAAATGGCCCAGTTTCAGGGTCAAGGGTCAGGACGGCAACCCCTTTATCATTGCCACCTAAACGCCATTTGTCTGTCAGCTTAAAGACCGCATCATCGATATGTTTATCCAACCCTAGAAACCGCATCTGTCGGAGCATTCCTCTTACGACCGAAACCTTGTACCACTCCTTCTTAGGTAGCCCGTTTTTAAAGGAAGCAAACCCCTGCTCAGTTAAGTTATTTTGACCTGTAACCGTTTGATAAAGCTTAAGGTGTGTCGCTATGTTAGCCGTGTGTTTTGCTGATGATGTCTCAGCATAAAACACCAATGCTTCCCGAATATCTTCTTGTAACGGATGAACAAAAGAGTCCAAAAAGTCTACCGCTACAGTCACATCCCGATTAAGTGTCCACCTGCTAGATAAATAATCAAACTCAAAGCCATTGTGTGACATTGAGATCGTCACCTTGCTATCGTTAGCAAGACCAGAATTCGTAAAATCTTGATTCAATTTATTATTCCCCAGTCCAGAGGTCTTCATCGCGCTGCTGAACGATTGAGCTTATATTGGTTGAGTCTTCTTCTTGCATCTCTAATGCCATATCCATTGCACGTTTGTCATCAAAGCGCTTGGAGTAGCGTTGTGCCATCTTTGAACCGTCTGACCACCCCATCAACTTTCGCCTATCAAATTCTGATTTCGCTTCCGTTGTTTGACCTGCCGCAATGCGTTTATCCGCAAAGTGACTAAACCTATCATTCCATGTATGACGAGCCGCATGAGGGTGAACCCTAAAGCCAACTACCTCAGAAATCTCACGGAAAATTTTATTTACCTGAGCCAAGGACAAAGCGGTATTGGTTTGTATTTTATGGTGATGGGTAACGAACAAATACTCGATATGTTCAGAGCCAGTGGCATTTGGGCGGTGATAGATAAGGTAATTTTCATACATATCTACTAAACGTTTATCCATTGGAACAAATCGCCCTAGCGTCTTTGCTTCAGGTCTGTGTTTACGTTTGTCCCCCTTGTCCGTTTTAGAGCGGATCATCAAGAAGTGGCGACCATCTTCGTTACGCCTTCTGACATCTGATTGATTGTTGTCTGTTCTCACTCTAACTTTGAGCAACTCCCCATGCCGACAACCAGTACCAAAAAGCATATTTACGATGAGTTGATTTCTATATCGAACCGATTCCGATTTCCAAGGGTTTTCTGACGAGTCAGGGTGAACAACATCAAGCACTCGTATTTCTTCAATTGGCTCTAGAGATCGCCAATCCCCCCAGTCAAGAGCTTCATCACTGGTGCCAAATTTGTTTCCTCTAATTTTTTTTAGCTCAAACTCCGCAGTGGAGTCTTCAAAAGGAAATAACTCTTCTTCCAGCCAGCCAATAAACTGTGCAAACACAGTTAATCGGTTGTATGTCGTGTGTGGCGAGATGTCGCCCTCTGGGTTGACGACTATATTAGCTCTCGCCGTTTCAACTTTATTTTTCTTGATACTCACAACATTAAAAGATTTATGTCTGGCCACCATCTCGCGGAATGATGCGACTTTAAACCCTGAGTGTTTCTTGATGTTCTCAAACTCTTTCTTTGTCAAAAAATCACCAGTCTTGCATCGTTCGATGAGGTCGATTTTTTCAAACTGACAGATTTCTTCTAGAAAGCAAAGATGCTCAAAAACACGATAGCAGGTGTTACTTGCTTTAGACTCATTTCGGTAATGCAGGGTCACGAAGAGGTTGTGGTAAGGCAACGGCATACCATTCTCATCTAAGAGGATTGAGTAGCTCTCACCACTCGACATTTGAAACTTTCTTATATTCATTCTCATCCTTAAACCAATAAAACGTTACAAAAACACAAGGTAACACCAAAGCTTAATATGAATATAAAAAAAGTTTACAGAAGTTGCAACACTCACTGTAAACTTTCTCTCACAAAGCCTTGTTATTATTGACTCAAATCATCAAACTTAACAAAACTAGGTCTCAGGTAACCGTCAAAATGGGATGTCATCATCAAAATCCATTGGCGGCTCATTATATTGAGGTTGAGCCTGCTGAGGAGCTTGTTGAGGTGCTTTTGGCTGCTGTTGAGCGGGAGCACTGTATTGTTGTTGCTGTGGCTGCTGTGGCTGACCCCAACCACCTTGCTGTTGGTTGTTACCCATGCCACCTTGAGCAGGAGCACCACCTTGAGCACGGCCGCCAAGCATTTGCATTACACCATTGAAGCCTTGAACAACCACTTCAGTTGTGTAGCGATCTTGACCGCTTTGATCTTGCCATTTACGTGTTTGAAGTTGACCTTCAATGTAAACTTGAGAACCTTTACGTAGGTACTCACCAGCAACTTCCGCAAGCTTGCCAAACAGAGCAACACGGTGCCATTCTGTTTTTTCACGCTGCTCGCCAGTTGCTTTATCACGCCATGACTCTGACGTTGCAATGGTAATGTTCGCTACTGCGCCGCCATTTGGCATGTAACGAATTTCAGGGTCATTACCTAGGTTACCCACTAATATAACTTTGTTAACTCCACGGCTAGCCATGATTTGCTCCGTCTAAATTCATAGTCTCAGAAAATTTTAGCGCACAAGAATAGCATGCTTTTCTGCAGTGATAAATCGCATTCCTATTCTCTCCTCACTACAAAGAATAAAAACGTAACAAATCATGATATTCAGAGCGATGTTGCTTTTTTCTCCACTTACAAACCACTCATTTACTTTGATAATTGATATTCAACGCAAGTCACTATCAAGGCGCTAGAGAAGCTAAAGCCTGCATGACAACGTGGAATCTAATCCCACTCAAACAGGACGTTTCAATGAGAAAATCAAGATACGCTCGCACTTTACACTTTCTGTGCATCGACCCAAACGATACCTATCTACATGTAAAAGAGATAGAAAAGCATTTATCTATTGTTCTCTACAAAATGACACCCGACGAATTAATGCTAGTTGATAGAAAGCGGAGTAACCGGATCTTGCTCGTCGATTACAGAGAGGTACCACAACTACTGATTATTTGTCCTAACCTGACTGTTATGTGGAAAAATCACGAAATCATTTTATTCAATGTCCCCCAGCAACTTCCAACCTCAGAGCTTCTTACCTATGGGGTACTAAAAGGACTCTTTTACAACACTGAACAAAAGGACAAGATTGCTCGTGGTCTTCAAGAAGTCATTGATGGCGATAACTGGCTGCCAAGGAAGGTAACCAATCAACTGTTGTTTTATTATCGCAATATGGTCAATACCAACACCACACCAACCAATGTTGATTTAACCATTCGTGAGATCCAGGTGATTCGCTGTCTTCAATCCGGGTCTTCAAACACACAAATCGCCGATGACTTGTTTATTAGTGAGTTCACGGTTAAATCTCACCTCTATCAAATATTCCGTAAGCTTGCGGTAAAAAATAGAGTTCAAGCGATAGCATGGGCAAACCAGAACCTGCTTGCATAATCGACCCACCTCTTAGTCTGACGATAATTTTGAGGGAAGCTCTAGTAAACCATGGCTATTGTTGCTGAATTTTCTACATAACTTATGCTAGAGTTGCCCTCAGAAATATCAACCACTCAGGTTGAATCAATAATTATTATAGATAAAGGGTCTTATCATGATCAAAAAGTGCCTTTTCCCGGCAGCTGGTTACGGTACACGTTTTTTACCTGCAACCAAGTCAATGCCTAAAGAAATGATGCCTGTAGTAAACAAACCTCTGATTGAATACGGTGTAGAGGAAGCTATCGAAGCTGGTATGGATGGAATGTGCATCGTTACTGGACGTGGTAAGCACTCGATCATGGATCACTTTGATAAAAACTACGAGCTTGAGCACCAGATTAGCGGCACCAATAAAGAAGACCTATTGGTTAATATCCGTGAAACGATTGAAGCGGCAAACTTCACCTACATTCGTCAACGTGAGATGAAAGGCCTTGGCCATGCTATTTTAACGGGTCGCGAACTTGTAGGCGATGAACCGTTCGCAGTAGTACTTGCTGATGACCTTTGTGTGAACGAGCAACAAGGCGTGCTAGCTCAGATGGTTGCGCTATACAAACAGTTCCGCTGTTCTATTGTTGCTGTACAAGAAGTTCCAGAAGAAGAGACTCACAAGTACGGTGTTATCTCTGGCGAAATGATCAAAGATGACCTTTTCCGAGTTGATGACATGGTAGAGAAGCCAGAGCAAGGTACAGCACCAAGCAACCTAGCGATCATTGGTCGTTATATTCTGACTCCAGATATCTTTGAATTAATCGAGCAGACAGAACCAGGTAAAGGCGGCGAAATCCAGATCACTGATGCATTGCTAAAACAGGCAAAAGCAGGCTGTGTATTGGCTTACAAATTTAAAGGCCAACGTTTTGACTGTGGTAGTGTTGAAGGCTATATCGAAGCAACAAACTACTGCTTCGAAAACCTATACAAGAAAGACCAGCAGCAAATCGAGCTAGGTAAACACTCGACCAAGAAAGAAGCATAACGACAGGTTAATCACTAACGTTACTGATTTTAGAAAGGGCGACTCTTTGAGTCGCCCTTTTTGTTTACTGTTTTTTTATCCAGTAAAACTTTGCACAAATCTCACTCTATGTAATACTTTAGCCACTTAAAATTACATGGTCTATTGAGATGGATAAAATAGAAATTAGAGGCGCTCGTACGCATAACCTCAAAGACGTCAACCTAACCATTCCACGTGACAAACTGACTGTCATCACCGGATTATCGGGTTCAGGAAAGTCGTCACTTGCGTTTGACACACTCTACGCAGAAGGTCAGCGTCGTTATGTTGAATCTCTGTCTGCTTACGCTCGTCAATTTCTATCTCTTATGGAAAAGCCTGATGTCGACCATATTGAAGGTCTATCTCCAGCTATCTCAATAGAACAAAAATCGACTTCACATAACCCTCGCTCAACCGTCGGTACCATTACCGAAGTCTATGATTACCTCAGATTATTGTATGCGCGAGTAGGCGAACCTCGCTGTCCAGACCACAACATCCCTCTAGCAGCACAAACCATCAGTCAAATGGTCGATAAAGTCTTAGAACTGCCTGAAGGCTCAAAGATGATGTTGATGGCACCAATTGTCAAAGAGCGCAAAGGTGAGCATGTTAAAACACTGGAAAACTTAGCTGCGCAAGGCTTTATCCGAGCCCGAATTGATGGTGAAACCTGTGATCTATCCGATCCACCAGCACTTGAACTTCATAAGAAGCACACCATTGAAGTTGTGGTAGACAGATTCAAGGTTCGTCCTGATCTTCAACAGCGTTTAGCCGAGTCATTCGAGACCACATTAGAGCTCTCTGGCGGTATCGCTGTCGTCGGCTGGATGGACGAAACGGATCAAGAAGAGATCGTATTCTCTGCTAACTTCGCTTGTCCTAAATGTGGTTACAGCATGCAAGAGCTTGAGCCTCGCCTGTTCTCATTTAATAACCCGGCAGGAGCATGTGGTACGTGTGATGGTCTTGGTGTTCAACAGTATTTTGATCCAAGCCGAGTGATTTTAGATGAGAACCTAAGCATTGCTGAAGGTGCGATAAAAGGTTGGGATCAAAAGAACTACTACTATTTCCAGATGCTAACGTCGCTTTCAGAACATTATGGTTTTGATCTGTATGCGCCATTTAATTCTCTACCGAAAAAGACTCAAGAGATCATTCTAAAAGGATCAGGTCGAACTGAAGTGGAATTCAAGTACATCAATGACCGAGGTGATATTCGAGTTAAGCGTCATCCATTTGAGGGCATTTTAAATACCTTAGAGCGCCGTTACCGTGATACTGAATCTAGCGCGGTGCGTGAAGACCTTGCCAAATACATCTCAACCAAGTCGTGTTCTAGCTGTGATGGCACTCGCCTGAGACTAGAAGCTCGCAATGTTTTCATTGGTGATACAACACTTCCGGAAATCGTTGAACTTAGCATTGCTGACGCACTACAATTTTTCCAAGAATTGAAGCTAGACGGTCAACGTGGGCAGATCGCAGATAAAGTGATGAAAGAGATCAATGATCGTCTGCATTTCTTAGTCAACGTTGGTTTGAACTACCTTAACCTATCACGCAGTGCTGAAACGCTGTCTGGTGGTGAGGCGCAACGTATTCGTTTGGCGAGCCAAATCGGTGCCGGTTTAGTTGGCGTTATGTATGTACTTGATGAGCCATCAATTGGTCTCCACCAGCGCGATAATGAACGTCTATTGCAAACCTTAATTCACCTGAGAGACTTAGGTAATACGGTACTTGTTGTGGAACATGACGAAGATGCAATTCGTTGTGCTGACCATGTTATCGATATCGGTCCAGGAGCAGGGGTGCACGGTGGTCACGTGGTGGCAGAAGGTACCATGCAAGACATCATCGAAAACCCGAACTCTTTGACAGGCCAATACCTGAGCGGTGCTAAAGAAATTGCAGTGCCTGAAAAGAGAACGCCTATCGACAAGAAAAAGGTCGTCGAGATCGTTGGCGCAACGGGGAACAACCTAAAGAATGTGACCGCGACAATTCCTGTTGGCTTGTTCAGTTGTATTACGGGCGTATCAGGTTCGGGTAAATCAACGCTTATCAACGATACCTTCTTTAAAGTCGCCCACACTCAATTAAACGGTGCCACGACTGCAGTTCCAGCAAAGCACAAAAAGATTAAAGGGTTAGAACATTTTGATAAGGTAATCGACATAGATCAAAGCCCTATCGGTCGTACACCAAGATCAAACCCTGCGACCTACACAGGGATTTTCACCCCTATTCGTGAACTATTCGCGGGCACTCAGGAATCACGTTCTCGTGGTTACAAGCCAGGTCGATTCAGCTTTAACGTTCGTGGTGGTCGTTGTGAGGCTTGTCAGGGAGACGGCGTAATCAAGGTAGAGATGCACTTCTTACCCGATGTGTATGTGCCTTGTGATGTGTGTAAAGGTAAGCGCTATAACCGTGAGACTCTAGAGGTCCGCTACAAAGGTAAAACCATTGACGAAGTTCTAGAGATGACTGTGGAAGATGCTCGTGAATACTTCAACCCGGTACCTGTTATCGCTCGTAAACTGCAAACTTTAATGGACGTTGGCCTCTCTTACATTCGCTTAGGGCAAGCAGCTACAACCTTATCTGGTGGTGAAGCTCAGCGTGTTAAATTAGCGCGTGAACTGTCTAAACGAGACACGGGAAAAACCTTATACATTCTCGATGAGCCAACAACAGGCCTTCATTTCCACGATATCCAGCAGCTACTGACGGTATTACATAGACTGCGTGATCACGGTAATACAGTTGTCGTGATTGAGCACAACCTAGATGTCGTTAAAACAGCAGACTGGATCCTAGATCTTGGCCCAGAAGGTGGGCAAGGTGGTGGTGAGATTGTTGCAGAGGGTACACCTGAAGATGTGGCGTTAGTCGAAGGTTCACACACTGCTCGCTTCCTTAAGCCTATGTTAAATTTGAAGTAGGTGTAAAATAGCGCCCTGCGGGCAGACAGAAAAATGTTAAAGTAACAGAGCTTGTTTCAGAAGGAACAAGCTCTGTTTTTATAAGGTTAGGGATTTATGGCAACAATACACACTAGCGGTACTCAGCTAGAAAATCAGGTCACTCAGCTACCACTCAACAAAGCATTTCTGGCTTCTTTAGCTGTTGTATTCTTGTTAGCTATGCATTTTTTTATGCCGAATCCTGGTGGTTCGGGCCTTGCTCTATCCTTTAACCCTACCACTTGGCTAGCGCTAAGCTTCACGCTAGCGATTGGCTTTTACCAACTCGCGACCAATCGAGTACTCAAGTATTCCAAATTAACAATTGGCTTGTTGATTAGCTGCATCATACTCACGCTACCCATTTTATACAGCAATGCTGCACCTCAAGGAGCGTCAGGACGCTTGCTTGGATTGTGGGCGGGCTTTGCCTTATTTGTGGTGCTGCAGCAATTTAAGTTCAGCAATAAACACAAGCAACGTATGTTGTGGTTCATTGTACTTGCTGTTGTTATACAAGCACTATTTGGCTATGTGCAATATTTCTTATTAGAAGCTGGCAACCTATTTGGCTACAACACTGCTGCAAACCGACCATATGGGATATTTCAACAACCGAATGTAATGGCAAGCTTTCTTGCTACTGGTTTTGTGCTGTCCGCTTACCTTTTAGCAAGGCAGCCGGCTAAATATAACCATAAGATCAGCGAATCATTCCTACTGTATTTAACTCCAACCTTAACCGTGCCCTTGCTGATCATCATTGCATCACGTACCGGATGGTTGGCCGCTGTCATTGGGTTTATCTGCATTCTGCCCTATCTATACAAGTTCTCGACCAAGAAACGCTTCTACGGATGGTGCGCATCAGTGCTCGTCGGTGTCGTCGTCGCTTTTTCGGTGATCAGCCTAAGTGCGACTGATAGCCTCGCTAGCAAGAAAGCGAACCTAGAAAGCCCGCGCGCTTATACGTTCCCGCAAGCTTTAGATATGATGATCGAAAAGCCATTTACAGGTTATGGTTACGGGAAATTTGAGTCTGAATACACGCTATATACAGCTCGCCAACATCAACTCAACTCGAACTATCATCCAGGTCTTCCTTCAATGGATCACCCGCACAATGAGTTCCTGTTTTGGGGAGTTGAAGGGGGGATTGTACCAATCATCGGAATCTTGATTGCTGCAATATTGGTGATGTCACGCATAACAAGTTCAGCAAAGGGAACACGTCTAGCCCTGCTCGCGTTATTTATCCCAATCCTTTTGCACTCTCAACTTGAGTATCCTTTTTACCACTCGGCGATTCACTGGATAACATTCATTATATTGATTTACTGGGTAGATCAGCGCTCTTCCCGACATTATCAACAGTCGTTCAGTATCATCAGCAAGACCCTATTTAGAGTGTTGAGCTTAGTGCTCCCTATTTTGGTCAGTTTTTATATGTTGAGCGCCCTGCACACCAACTATGTACTGACTAAGTTTGAACTGTCTAAGCCGAAAAATCCGGACATTCTTAAGCAGGTAACGAACCCAGTGGTGTGGAAAGATCGCTACGATTGGGATATATACAGCACTTACCTTAATATCGGCCTCTACAAAGCCGACCCGAGCCTTATACAGCCTTACATCGATTGGTCACTGGAGATCATTAAGAGCAAACCAAGACCGGCTTTCTACAGCAATCTGATTCTGGCGTATCAAGGCCTAGGAGAAGAAAGTAAAGCAGAGCAAATTCGTAGCGAAGCGAACTTTTTATTCCCTAACAGAGACTTTTCAAAGGTTCAGTATAAGAAAGTGTCACAAGCAGAAGATAACGTTTCGTCTGCAGAATAATGTTAAGAATTCGCAACGCAAGCTTCACTTAGTAGGCAGTAGGAGCTTGGGGTAGATACAAAAAAGCGCACGATCTCTCGTGCGCTTTTCTTTTTAATTTCAGTTCATGCAGCTACTTCAAAACATCTTTTAGCGCTTTTAGGCACAACGCGACATTCTCTTTACGAGCACCGTAACCCATTAGGCCGATACGCCATGCCTTACCAGCCAAAGAGCCAAGCCCAGCACCGATTTCAAGATTATATTCTTCTAAAAGCTGCGTTCTGATCTTAGCCTCATCAATTCCTTCTGGGAAATAAAGTGCATTAAGCTGCGGCAGGCGGCTCTCTTCATCAACCACAAACTTTAACCCTAGAGCTTCTACGCCTTCTTTAAGCTCTTGGTGCATCGCATGATGACGAGACCACGCATTATCTAAGCCTTCATTTTTCAACAAAACCAGCGACTCATGCAGAGCATAAAGGCTGTTCACGGGTGCGGTATGGTGGTAGCTACGCTTACCTTCTCCACTCCAGTAACCTAATACTAAACTTTGATCCAAAAACCAGCTTTGCACTGGTGCTTTACGGGCTTTCATTTTATCAACCGCACGCTGAGAGAAAGTCACTGGAGATAGCCCTGGCACACAAGACAGACACTTTTGGCTGCCAGAATAAACCGCATCAAGCTGCCACTCATCAACCAGCAATGGCACACCACCTAATGATGTCACTGCATCAACAATCGTTAACGCATCAAACTGACGAGCGACAGCAGAGATAGCTTGAGCATCAGATAACGCTCCGGTTGATGTCTCTGCATGCACAAATGCAACAGCAACGGCATCGGGGTTTTCTGCCAATGCTTGTTCTACCTTTTCTACTGAAACGGGCTTGCCCCATTCGTCATCAACAAGGATGGCTTCGCCACCACAACGCACCACGTTTTCTCGCATACGCTCACCGAAGACACCGTTACGACAAACAATCACCTTTTCACCAGGCTCAATCAAGTTAACAAAACAGGTCTCCATACCCGCACTGCCCGGTGCAGAAACGGCAATCGTAAATTCGTTTTCAGTCTGAAAAGCGTATTTAAGAAGCTGTTTAAGCTCGTCCATCATCGCAATAAACAGCGGATCTAAGTGACCTATGGTTGGACGGCTCAAAGCCTGTAACACTTGAGGTGAGATATCTGAAGGACCAGGTCCCATTAACGTTCGGTGTGGTGGATAAAAGCTATCGATAGCAGTAGTGAGTGGTAAATTAGACATGTACATCCCTTACGTTAATGTTGTGAACAATCCACCCTAAAGCAAATTGATTACCTCAGCAATTAGCCATAAGTATTGAGGTCAAACCACTGTCACATAATTGTTAAAATTATTTTTCAATTATCTCAAGTTACGGATTGACATTGTTACCACAAAAACGTTCAATGAAACGGCTATCTAGCAGAAGAGGAGCACTGCCCAGGCAGATGTTTTGTGGAACCGCATTTCCAATACAAAACATTTATGGGGAGCAGTGCCGAGATAATAAAAGGATGCAGGACCTTTATTATCGGTTGAGCGGGCTGAATCCCGTCAACTGTCGCCATTTCTATATGGTGAAGAGCTTCTGAGGTTACTATTCTAATAATTCCTCTCTTTTTGCTCTAAAACTCTCTTCGAAAAACATCGGACGTTGGATTACCCAACCGTAATTTTATTTTAGGAAGTCGTGGGAGATATATCGTGAGTGCATCTAATGTAGCTGGTTCTTTTAATGTCGCTAAGTTTGGTGGAACAAGTGTTGCCAACTTTGAAGCAATGAGCCGTTGTGCTGCCATTATTGAAAACAACTCAAACACGAAACTGGTCGTGAGTAGTGCATGCTCTGGTGTCACTAACTTGCTGGTTGAACTAGCAAATGGTGTTCAAGACAAAGCTCGTCGTCAGGAACTAATGGCGCAATTAGCGGACATTCACAACGCAATTCTTGACCAACTCGCAGATCCAATCAGCATCGAAAAAGAAGTCCACAGCATTCTTGATGACATTGCGAGCGCTGCAGAGGCCGCATCATTCCAAACAAGTACTAAACTGACGGATCACCTTGTCGCATGTGGCGAGTTGATGTCGACACACATCTTGGCTCAGATCATCTCTGAACGAGGCACTCCTGCTGTTCGCTTTGATATCAGAGATGTGATGCGTACTAATGATGATTTTGGTAAAGCCGAACCTCAACTAGAAGATATTGCCGCTCTAGCGCAAGAGAAACTGATTCCACTTTGCCAACAACAAGTTGTCGTTACCCAAGGTTTTATCGGCGCTGATAGCGAAGGTAACACCACGACTTTAGGCCGCGGTGGCAGTGATTACTCAGCAGCATTGATTGCCGAATCTGTAAAGGCGATTGGTCTAGAAATCTGGACGGATGTTCCGGGTATTTACACCACTGACCCTCGTATTGCACCTAAAGCTTCTCCTATCCCAGAGATCAGCTTTAGTGAAGCATCGGAAATGGCAAACTTTGGTGCGAAGATCTTGCATCCATCGACTCTAGTACCTGCATTACGCCACCAAATCCCGGTATTTGTCGGCTCTTCTAAAGCACCAGAGTTGGGTGGAACTTGGATTCGCCAACAGGTGGAAAGCTCTCCACTATTCAGAGCCCTCGCCCTTCGCTGCAACCAAACCATGGTTACGCTGCGTAGCGCTAATATGTTCCATGCTTACGGCTTTCTTGCGAAAGTGTTCGAGATCCTTGCTAAACATAAGATCTCGGTCGATCTTATCACCACTTCAGAGATCAGTGTTTCACTGACACTCGATCAAACGGATACCTCTGGTGGTGCCCCTGAGTTACCTGAAGCCGCTCGCATTGAGCTTGAGGAGCTGTGTTCTGTAGATATTGAACACGACCTATGCCTTGTTGCTCTTATTGGTAACAACATGAGTGAAAGCAAAGGCTATGCGAAGCAGGTATTCGGCACTCTTGAAGATTTCAACCTACGCATGATTTGTTACGGAGCAAGCCCACACAACCTGTGTTTCCTGCTGAATGAGTCTGTTTCTAAGTTGGCGATTCAAAAACTGCACCAAGAATTGTTTGAGTAAAAATGCGTTTATCACCAACAGATAAATAACTAAATCTCAGATACAAAAAGGGTTGCTATTAAGCAACCCTTTCTCTTTTTTACTATACGAATCAAAGCTCGTCGTAGATTCAAACTAGTTAATGTTTGGACCTAACCACTTCTCGGCTTCTAACATATCCCAACCTTTGCGGTCAGCATAGCTATCCACTTGATCCTGTTGAATCTGTGCAATAGCAAAGTATCTAGCATCAGGGTGTGAGAAATACATACCAGACACTGAGGCACCAGGCCACATCGCGTAGCTTGTCGTTAATGACATATCGATTGCCTTTTCAACGTCCATCAGCTCCCACAACGTACCTTTCTCTGTATGCTCTGGGCAAGCAGGGTAACCTGGAGCTGGACGAATACCTTGGTATTTCTCTCGAATCAAATCGTCGTTAGACAAATTCTCATCTGGCGAGTAACCCCAAATATCCTTTCTCACTTCTTTATGCAGATATTCCGCGAACGCCTCAGCCAATCGGTCAGCAACCGCCTGAATCATAATCGCGTTGTAGTCATCGCCTTTCGCTTTGTATTCATCAGCCAGCTCTCGCTCACCAATACCACCCGTAACCGCAAAGCCACCAATCCAATCCGCTTTACCGCTTTCTTTTGGCGCAATGTAATCAGACAAACAGTAGTTAAAGCCTTTTGGTTTCTCTGTTTGTTGACGAAGATTGTGTAGAACTTTTAGAACTTCGGTACGAGATTCATCGGTATACACCTCAATATCATCACCAACACTGTTCGCTGGGAACATGGCACACATACCACGCGCTTCAAGCAGCTTCTCTTTCTCTACGCGATCCAGTAAATCATTAGCATCTTTGAATAAACGTTTTGCCTCTTCACCCACTTCTTCATGATCAAGGATTGCAGGGTATTTACCAACCAATGACCATGTCATAAAGAATGGAGTCCAATCAATGTACTGACGCAAAGTTGCCACATCAAAATCATTGAAGATGTGAACTCCCGGCTTAGCGGGTGCCGGTGGCGTATACGCATCCCAATCGATAGCAACTTTATTGGCACGAGCTCTTTCAAGCGTGACAGGCTTGGTACGAGGCTTCTTACGATTGTGCTGATCTCGAACGCGATCGTAATCGATATCCAGCTTCTCAACGAAAGCGGGTTTCAATTCATCAGAAAGTAGTGAAGTACAAACACCCACTGCACGCGAGGCATTATTTACGTATACAACAGGTTCTGAATAATTCTGCTCAATCTTAACTGCTGTGTGAGCTTTAGATGTGGTTGCGCCGCCAATCAGAAGAGGCAGCTTGAAACCCTGTCTCTCCATTTCTTTAGCAACATGTACCATTTCATCAAGAGACGGTGTAATCAGCCCAGACAGGCCAATAATGTCGACATTCTCTTCTTTCGCTACCTTGAGAATCTTCTCGCAAGAAACCATCACACCTAAGTCGATAATATCGTAGTTATTACACTGTAAAACCACACCAACGATATTTTTACCGATATCGTGAACGTCACCTTTAACGGTCGCTAACAAAATCTTACCGTTAGTTGCGCCCACTTCTTTGGATGCATTAATGAATGGTTCTAAATGGGCAACCGCCTGTTTCATCACACGCGCAGACTTTACAACCTGTGGTAAGAACATCTTACCTTCACCAAACAGGTCACCAACAACGTTCATTCCGTCCATTAGAGGACCTTCAATCACTTCAATAGGACGAGAGGCATTAACACGAGCTTCTTCGGTATCTTCAACAATAAAGTCGGTGATACCTTTTACCAAAGAGTGCTCCAAACGCTTCTCTACAGGCCAAGTTCGCCACTCTAATGCAGATTTATCTTCAACCTTACCAACAGCACGCTCTAGGTATTCGGTCGCCATATCCAGCAATCTTTCAGTCGAATCATCACGACGGTTTAGTACGACATCTTCAACAGCATCACGCAGATCTTCTGGAACATTATCGTAAATTTCCAACTGACCAGCGTTTACAATGCCCATATCCATACCGTTTTTAAAACAGTGATATAGGAATACCGCGTGAATAGCCTCACGGACGTAGTTATTACCACGGAATGAGAATGAAACATTCGACACACCGCCAGAGATCATCGCATGCGGGAGATCGCGTTTGATGTCTCCTACTGCTTCAATGAAATCAACCGCATAGTTATTATGCTCATCGATACCAGTAGCCACTGCGAAAATATTCGGGTCAAAAATAATATCTTCTGGTGGGAAACCGACTTCATCAACAAGAATGTTGTAGGCATTGGTACAGATTTCGACTTTACGCTCTCGAGTATCAGCCTGCCCGACTTCATCAAACGCCATCACGATGACAGCAGCACCATAACGACGAACTAATTTGGCTTGCTCAACAAACTTCTCTTTGCCTTCTTTTAGAGAGATTGAGTTAACGATGCCTTTGCCTTGAATACACTTTAGGCCAGCTTCGATAACTTCCCACTTAGAAGAATCGACCATAACAGGTACTTTCGAGATTTCAGGTTCTGAAGCACATAGATTCAGGAATTTAACCATACACGCCTCGGCGTCTAGCATCCCTTCATCCATGTTGATATCGATAATTTGAGCACCATTCTCGACTTGCTCTCGAGCTACACTCAAGGCTTCGTCGTAGAGCTCTTCTTTGATAAGGCGCTTAAAGCGTGCAGAGCCGGTAACATTGGTCCGCTCACCTACATTCACGAACAAAGATTCTTTAGCTATCGTCAGTGGCTCTAGTCCCGAAAGACGACAAGAAACTGGTAAGTCTGGCAATTGACGCGGCGTTACACCTTCAACGGCCTCAGCCATTTGACGGATATGCTCTGGAGTAGTACCACAACACCCACCAATTAGGTTCAAGAAGCCACTTTCAGCCCACTCTTTAACATGTTCAGCCATATCCTCAGGAGAAAGGTCATACTCGCCAAATGCATTAGGCAAACCCGCATTAGGGTGAGCAGAAACATTGCACTCTGAGATACGAGACATCTCACCGACATACTCACGCAGTTCATCAGGGCCCAATGCACAGTTCAATCCAAATGAGATTGGTTTTACATGACGAAGGGCGTTGTAGAATGCTTCTGTCGTCTGTCCTGAAAGGGTACGACCTGATGCGTCAGTGATGGTACCGGAAATCATCACTGGAAGAGCAATACCCACCTCTTCAAAAACAGATTCAACGGCAAAGGCACACGCTTTCGCGTTTAACGTATCAAAGATAGTTTCAATAAGAATTAAATCTGAACCGCCCTTAATGAGCGCGCGAGTCGATTCAGAATAGGCTTCAACCAGTTCGTCAAAGCTAACATTACGGTAACCTGGATCGTTTACATCAGGCGAGATAGAACAAGTTCGGTTGGTTGGACCTAATACACCCGCGACGAAGCGAGGTTTATCTGGGGTCTTTGCAGTCCATTCATCAGCTGCTTCACGAGCAAGCTTGGCAGCAGCAAAGTTAATCTCTTCACTAAGGCTTTCCATATCATAGTCGGCCATAGCGATGGTTGTAGCGTTAAAGGTATTGGTTTCGAGGATGTCAGCCCCAGCTTCCAAATACTCCATATGGATATCTTTGATAAGCTTAGACTGTGTAAGAACTAAAAGGTCATTGTTGCCCTTCAAGTCACTGTGCCAATCAGCAAAGCGTTCACCACGATAGTCTTGCTCTTCCAATTTATAATCCTGAATCATGGTGCCCATGCCACCATCAATCAGTAAAATTCGTTGCTTCAACAGAGCGTCAATCTTTTGCCTTACATTACTTCCCACGGTACAACCTCATTCCTTTAATTATCCCTCCATCCTATCACACATTAAAAAGGAGTCTAGACGTCTAAAAAAGGAAATTGATTACTGAGTCATGACAAAAAAATGTTTGCTATTTGAGCATGAGACAACGAAAATTCATATTCATACTTTGTTACATGTTGGAATCCCAATGTCGGTCTATTACACCTTATGCTTCTTGTCCGCTGCAGCCATGCTTATTGCTTTCGTGAATACAAAAATTGGTAAAATGCAGACAACCATCGCCATCACAGCTGGCTCAATGATGTTATCTCTATTGATTATCATTGCGGGACAAAATAATTGGTTCCAATTGGCAGACATTGCCTCAGAGACCGTTGCCAGTATCAATTTTGAAGATTTCCTTCTAAAAGGGATATTAGGATTCTTACTATTTGCAGGCGGTTTGGGAATCAAATTACCAAACCTAAAAGACCAGAAATGGGAAATAACAGTACTCGCGTTAGGTGCTACGCTGTTTTCAACATTCTTTATCGGTTTTGTGCTGTACGGGTTTTGCCAGTTCATCGGTATTCAATTTGATCTGATTTACTGCCTACTCTTTGGCTCGCTAATCTCTCCAACCGATCCCATCGCCGTGCTAGCAATAGTAAAGAAACTCGACGCTCCCAGAAGAATCTCTACTCAAATCGAGGGAGAATCTCTATTCAACGATGGTTTTGGCTTAGTTATCTTCGTAACCCTATTTACTATCGCATTCGGCACAGAAGCGCCAACCGTCGGTAGTGTGAGCATGCTATTCGTTCAAGAGGCGATTGGCGGCATTGTCTATGGTTTTGTTTTAGGTCTTGTATTCCACTACCTAATCAGCAATACCGATGACCACTCGATGGAGTTGCTATTAACCATCGGCATCCCAACTGCTGGTTATGCGTTTGCTGAAGTTCTACATGTATCAGGCCCATTAGCGATGGTGGTATCAGGTATCATGATTGGTAACTGGACTCGCTTTATCGGATTCTCGAAAGAGAGTGAAGATCACCTAGATCATTTCTGGGAGTTGATAGATGAATTCTTAAACGGCGTATTATTCCTACTAATTGGTATGTCGATGCTGTTATTCAAATTCCACCAAGAAGATTGGATCTTAATGGCTTTCGCAGTCCCTCTAGTATTGAGTGCACGTTACTTGAGTGTTTTCTTGTCTTACATCGGATTTAAACGCTTTAGAACTTACAACCCGTGGTCGATTAAGATTCTAACTTGGGGTGGTTTACGCGGTGGCTTAGCACTAGCCATGGCACTTTCAATCCCTTCAGGTATCTGGGTAATTGAAGAAAAAGCAATCGATGTTAAAGAGATAATCCTTGTCATGACTTACGCCGTTGTTGTGTTTTCTATTCTGGTTCAAGGCTCAACTATCACTCCTATGATAGAGAAAGCAAAACAAGCAGAGAAAGAGCTAGATTAATATCTAAATAGATCAACCAAGGCCGCCTACTTTAGGTGGCCTTTTTTATACCCAATGAAAGTCAAACTCACCAATTCCCATACTGGAGCTATCGCTGAAAGATATGCGTGGAACATAGAGCTCATATCGATATTTGATACCGCTAATATTTGAGTAATCGAAAGCCTTAATGTGGGTGGACAGAACTCTTTAAGGAGCTTAAGTCATACAGAGAATTAGTTCTTCTGCCCACTCGCTAGTCTACCCAATAACCCACTCTCAAGTTATATAAGCTTCAATCGAAAGGCTTCACCTTTCACCTGGAAACAAAAATAACGGGACTCAACGTCTCGCTAGAATAGCGTTAGTTATTAACAGGACTACGGAGCTAGATGAGTGGTGAACAGAAAGCTTTAGCTTTGAACTAAGTCATTAAATACAGCAAGGCTGCACTAAATCAGTGTTCGATAGAGATAGCTAAAGGAACACATGGTACTTCAAGTGATACTTGTAAAAATGACAGGAATAAAAAGCGCTAGCATTTCTGCCGAGACGTGCAGACTAGAGTCTTAAATATGGCAAGGCTGGAATGAGTAGGCACTCCGGAGATTCGAGCACGCAGGTGAGCTAGGAGCGCCTAGTTATCCCAACATTACTTCGTAGAAGCAGCAGATACAAAAAAGCCCCAGTATTTCTGCTGAGGCTTAGTATATGGAAAGGTTGGAGGTTTAGACTCCCAACACGCGCTGTTTTGGTAAGTAGGAGAATCCGCGGCTTTGCTAATGGCGTATATTATACCAATCCGGAAAATTAA